>JAKZSO010000017.1:0-3738 GCA_047517625.1 Alphaproteobacteria bacterium | reverse complement strand
CAGATGGACCGCCGCCGGCCTGCTGGAGGCCCAGAAAACATTCCGTCGCCTCAAGGCCTATCGCCAGCTGCCCATCCTCCGAAACGCTCTCCAGGAACACTTGAGAAAGGCTCAGGCCGACAGTGCCATTGAAACCATCATGAAGGCAGCATAGCATCATCAACCAGCGACGCCTGCCCCACGAATTTCAACAGAGATAGGGACATCGCCATCACCCGCGCCGCGCAGGAGGCGGCCAATGGCACTCAGCAAGTCGCCAACAACATCACGGGCGTCCAATCAGCGGCGGACGACACCGGCGCCTCTGCCGACCAGGTGCTTAAGGCTGCTGACGGGCTTTCCAAGGATTCGGCGGGCCTGCAGGCGAAGGTCGATTCGTTCCTGACCGAAATTCGCACGGCCGCATAGTAGTCTTTGAGTTCCAGCGCAATAAATTAGTCAAGGTAGTCATAGGCGGCGCCCATTTGGGCGCCGCCTTTTTTCGTACCCGGATTGGCGATCCGCGGAATCAGTGTTTTGACACGGGCCGCAGCGGATTCCATTCTCACCGGCATTCGGCAGGAGCTCCATGACCACAGCGCTGTTCACCCATCCCGTTTGCCTGAAGCACGAAACCCCAGCCGGCCACCCGGAATCTCCTGAACGCTTGGCCGCTGTATTGGAACGCTTGGCCGACCCCGAATTCGACGGCGTTTTGCGCCGGGATGCGCCGTTGGCCGACCGCGGGCAGATCTCCCGGGCCCACGGAATTCCGTACATGAGCAGCGTGCTCGACGCCGTCCCGCAAAAGGGGATGGTTGAAATTGCGATCGACACCACCCTGTCACCACTTTCTGGCCAGGCGATCATGCGTGCCGCCGGGGCGGTTTGCGCCGCCGTGGACGCCGTCGCCGATGGCGAGGTCAACAACGCGTTTTGCGCGGTCCGCCCGCCGGGCCACCACGCTGGCAAGTCCCAGGCGATGGGATTCTGTGTTTTCAACAACGTCGCGGTCGGCGTCCATCACGCCCGCGCGGCCAGAAATTTTGAGCGCATCGCCGTCATCGACTTTGACGTGCATCACGGCAACGGCACACAGGCCATTTTTAAGAACGACCCGCTGACCTTTTTTGCTTCCACCCACCAATGGTTCTTGTTCCCGGGCACCGGCAGCCGCGAAGAACGGGGCGTCGGCAATGTATACAACGTGCCCTTGAAACGCCTGGCCACGGGTTCCGAATTCCGGCAAGCATTCGGCGCCGAAATTCTGCCGCCGTTTCAAGACTTCAACCCCGACTTTGTTTTCATCTCGGCTGGATTCGATGCCCACACTCGCGATCCTCTGGGTGAACTGCTGCTGGAGGACGACGATTTCACGTGGGCGTTCGAAGCAATTGCCGATGTTGCGGCTCGATCCTGCGGCGGCCGCATCGTTTCCGTTTTGGAAGGTGGTTACGATCCGATTGCCCTGGCCGAATCCTGCGCCGCCCATCTTCGCGGTCTTTTGGCGCGGTAACATTCCCACACGCGCGTTCACGGGCGCGGCCGGCGAAAACAAAACAGCGTGAGAAAGCCGGTCTTTGCGGTCACCTAAAGCTCTTGTGAATGGTGCGTGACCGTCCCGATGGATAGTTGGTGACAAGCCAGCAACCGCGCCATTGCGGTTACGGAATTATTGTCAACCAACACCTGAGGACCCAACAAATGAGAATTCTGAGCACCAACATCGCCTCCGCTGCGCTTGCGGCGGTGGTTGGATTTAGCGCCGCCGCGACAGCCCAAAACGCCGATAACGCCTTTCAACAGGTAGCGTTGCTGAACGCCGAACTGAACTTTTTGCACGAAGCCAACCTGACCACCGCACCGGCGGACACCCAGGGCCAGGCCGTTCTTGTGGACCGCCTGCCCCGGCACGTATTGCAAAAGGCCCGCGAAGTGTTTTTCCAGGCCCAGGCGTTGCGGGAAATTAACGGCTATGGGTTGAATGATTTTCCGGCCCTGCCCCTAGGCGAAGCCACGGGGACAGAGGTGGCGGCGGCACTCGACGGCCTGCTGTCACAATTGGGCGACCTTCGCGACGCGTACGGTGTCACGGCCCAAGCAGATGCCACCGTTCCCCAGGGCAAATCCTGGTCCGACGTTTATCACGAACTCAATATTGCCGGAGCCTCCCTGGTGGCGCTTGGGGTGCCCGCGGCCAACGCCAACACGGTTTTCCGTGTCGCCGCGACGGTGGTTTCCGACTTGGAGTAAATCCGCGCCCATCAGGGAATAACAGCGCCGATCGAAGTGGCGGTCGCTGACACCAAGAACCCGACCCAAGTATACGAGCACCGGCTCGCTCTGTTGGCCGATTTGCGGGCATTGGTAGACCGCAATGGCGCGATCGTGGTGCCGGGCTCCATCGCCGGGCTGACCCCGCTTACCCATGATGCCCATGGGTCAGACGTGCTCGATGTGCTGAACAACGTGCTGGCGGAAGTCGCGGCGATCAAAGCGGCGCTCGGGATTTCATCCCAGACCGCGTTCGCCCCCTCGCAGACAGGCCGGTCGCCGGCGTTGGTGTTCGACCAGGTCAGCACGGCCATGGCCATGATGGCCACCCTGTAAGACGACGATCCCCGCAATCGATGGATGGACAAAAAAAATGGACCAGATCGTGGAGCTTTCCCCCGTTGTTGAACGTGAAGTCCCGGTGAGTCCGCGCACCGATGCTGGTGCGGATAAAACCACAGCCCCGACGCCGCCTTCGCTCCCCCCAGCGGAAGTACGGTCAAAGGGGCTGCGGCTCGGTGTCGGCGCCAAGGTGATCTTTCTCGCCTTGGTGCCGGTGCTGATCATGCTCGGTGTGAATTTGTTCATCACCGACCGCATGTCAACGCTGTTTGAAGATGTCACCGCCCAGCAGTCCGCTGTCACGGCACGGGCCGACGAATTGATGCAAAATACCGCATCTATCAAGGCGGGCATGGCCGATCTTCTGGCCAGCGTCAGGGCCACCGTGCAGAACCATCAGACGGCCTTGTTATCCCAGGACCCGGCCCAGATTGATGCCACCCTCGAATTGCGCGGGGTCGCCGGGGATAAAATTGCCGCCTTTGCCGCCAGCATCCCTGAATTCCGGGACTATTTGATCGACAATGGAATGCTGGTCACCGAGGGGCCGGAAAATGCCGACCAAATTATTGATCCGCAGGCTGTCGCGGCAGAAGATCAGCGGGTTCTGAATGTTCAAAGGGCGGGATTGTTGGTGCGATCGGCCAACAGCCTGTCCCGGGTTTTCGGCCAGTGGATCGAGTCCAATAATCAGTCCACCGAATTGATGCGTGACGGCAACTATGTGGACGCCATTAACATCTTCATTTTCACCGAAGTAAAACAAATCGCGCCGTTGTCGGACACCGTTGGCCGCATGGCAACAGTGCTGGATGAATTGGTCACTGACGTGTCCGCATCAGAGCGCGCGTCAGCGGGCAAGAGTTCGGCAGCTCTGGCTTCAGACATGGAAACGCTGAGTACCTTTAGTTTGGGGATTATATACGAAAGTCCCAAGTCTGCTAGACTCAAGCTACAATATCAGGTAAGAACGAAACGAGGCCCCCACAACCACTAGATCGTGGGGGCCTCTAATCCGTGCTGAGCTTGGCGGCAGCGCACGGGGCGGTCACTTGTACCTTTCCCGTCTCTGTCGCGCAAGCCGCACGGTCGCACTGTGGTCGGGTGGCCGAATGGTTAGGCACTGTCCTAGAAATACAGCTC
>JAKZSO010000016.1:0-15096 GCA_047517625.1 Alphaproteobacteria bacterium | reverse complement strand
GTATGGGGCATGGAAGACTTGGTGCGTATCATGGACGAACGCGCACCGAAGCCGGGTCGGCCTAAGACCTACAAAAAGATTTCAAACTGATGCACTACCGTCCCGCCCGAAGGTTTTGAGCCACCGGAGGCGTTCGTCTTTAACCCGGACGAGCCGCCACCGGAAGGATTTGTCCCGCCCGAAGGTTTTGAGCCCCCTGAGGGGTTCGTCTTTAATCCAGACGGGCCGCCGCCTGAAGGCTTTGGCCCCGAGGGAATCCCACCCGAACTTTTAGACGATCTTCCGCCTGAGGCATTGGCGGCGTTCGAACAAATCGAAGCGTTGCCGGAGGGCGTGCTTGACGCCCTGGATGATGTCTTGGGTGAAGGCGGTCTGGGGAACTTGGAGGACATCCCGCCGGAAGTGTTGGCGGGACTGCCGCCTGAAGCCTTGGCAGCCATCGAAGCCCTGAAAGAGCTTCCGCCAGAGGCTTTGCAAGCGCTGGAAGCCTTGCCAGCGCCCGAAGATTTCGGGCCTGGGGGTCCGGGCGGAATCTTCCCGCCACCGGAAGGTGGGGTATTTCCCGCCCCCGATGGTGGGTTCGCGGGGGCGCCACCGGCGGATGGCTTGCCGCCGCCGGGCGAAGGCGGATTTGGGCCGGGATTCGGCATTGCCGACCTCCCGCCCGAAGCCTTGGAGGGGATTCCACCAGAGGCCCTGGAAGCGTTCCAGCAGCTCGACAATCTTCCGGACGCCGCCCGCGAGGCCCTGGAAGCGGCGTTTGGCGACCTGGACGGTGGGTTCGGAGCGCTCGGCGATCTACCGCCGGGGGCGCTCGACGGCTTACCGCCGGAGGCCTTGGCAGCCATCCAAGGCTTGCAGGCCCTGCCACCAGAGGCTTTGGCCGCGCTGAACGCGGTGCCGGCCTTGCTGGACGGTGGCCCGGGTGGTCCGGGCGGTGCAGGATTTGGACCTCCGGTGGCCTTTGGCGTCCCGCCGGAAGGCTTGGTGGGCTTGGCGCCAGGGGTGGCAGAGGCCCTGGGCGCGTTGCCGCCAGAGCTGCTGGGGGTCATTCCCACCGACGCTCTGAACGCATTGCCGCCGGACGCCTTCGCCGCGATTGGCGATCTGCCGCCGGAGGCTTTTGGCGCAATCCCGCCGGAAGCCATGGCGTTCATGCAGGCCGAGGCGTTCAAGGCCATCGGCGAAATGCCGCCGGAACAGCTTGGTTTTATCCCGCCTGAGGCGTTCGCCTTCATTCCGCCGGAAGCCTTTGCGGCGATCGGTGAAATGCCGGCGGAGCACGTGGGCTTCATCCCGGCCGAAGCGTTTGGGCAGTTGCCGCCGGAAGCCTTCCAGGCCATCGGAGAGCTGCCGCCGGAACACATGGGCTTTATTCCGCCCGAGGCGTTCGCGCAGTTGCCGCCCGATGCGTTCCAGGCACTGGGCGAGGTGCCGCCTGAGCACTTGGGATTTATCCCGGCTGAGCTTTTCGGGAATCTGCCGGGGGAAGCCTTTGGCTTGATCGGTGAATTGCCGCCCGAAGCCATGGGCCAACTGCCGCCCGACGCGTTTGTCCTGTTGGGGGCATGCCGCCTGAAATGGTGGGTGGTATGGCGTCCCAGGCGTTTGCCGACCTGCCACCGCAAAGCTTTGGGGTGTTGGGGGGCGTGCCGCCCGAGGTGTTTGATGCCTTGCCGCCCGAGGTGTTCGGCTTTGGCTTTGGCCTTTTCGATAGCCCACCCGAGTTCTTGGGTGACGCCGGCCAGGCCGCAACAGGCTTCCAGGGGAACGCGGATCAGTTGATCCTGGATACCCAGGCAGCGCGCGGCGGTGCCCCGGCAGCGCTGGCGGCGGCCGTGACTCCAGAGGCAGTCCAGGCAGCCCAAGGAAACCTGGATCGGCTGGATGCCTTGGACGCGGTCGGGGCTCGGATGTCCGGCGCGGCCAATGACCTGGCGGCCGCGGTCGCCCAGGCGGAAGGCTTCGGTGCCGAAATGCAAGCCTTTGGTGCCGACCATGACCAGGCCAAAGCGGCCTTGGACGCGGCCCAGGCGGCTTTTGCCGCAGCGCCAACGCCGGCCGCCCAGGCCGCGCTTGATGCCGCCCAAGCCCAGGCCGATGCGGCCGCCGCCGAGGTCGCGGTCTTGGAGGCACAAATCCCGATCGAGATGTTCGGTGCGGAGATCGCCGTCATCGCGGCCGAGGAGGGGCTAGCCGCCAGGCAAAACGCTTTGGTGGCTTTAGAGGAGGCCGCGGCGGTGCCGGCTTTGTAAACCGCTGGGGTTTTATAATCATCGCCAGAACCGGTCGCGCCGATTTCGCCGGTGCCGGTTCTGATTTTGGCCCAAAAAAACGAGATTCTTGGTAGCGCACCCCGGCGGATGGGGTGCTAGTATTCTTCTTCGGCCCAACCACCCGGGAGGAGGCTGGGTCATTAATTGTGGATTAGCTTAGAGGTGCGTGCGTGATTTGGTTCTGGGCGATAACGCTGTTCATCATTGGAACCCTGGGTGTGCTGGGCTTTTTGAAGTTCCGCTACAACCAGATCATCCGCGGCAACAATTTTTTCAACAAGGCCGCCACCGTCTTTGTGCTGGTGGGTGAGGACGATGCCAGGTTGGCCGCTGTCGCCGCCGGCATGGGCGCGGCAGCAAAAGATCGCGAACACATGCAATCGTTCCTGACGACGCTGACCGATTCCTTCCAGGCTCAGCGTGGGGCATGGGTAAAGCAGATCGACCGGGCAAATACCCTGACCCAGGCGATCAGCGGTGGCGGAGCGCTCTCCACAGCGGCGTTCGAAGTGCGTGATGCGCTGCGCCGGGCCAACGAAGATTATTCCAAGGCGTTGCGCGCCGGTGATTCCGACGTGTTTGCCCGGCGTTATCCCCAGTTGTTCGGTAGAGAAGCCGGGGCGGCCATCGCGGTTGGTGAACACCCGGACGCCGGCGCCGAGCAAATGGTCGAGGAAATGCAGGGTGAAAATGACGGTGAGAAGGACGAAAAGGAATAGTCGAACCGGCGGTACCGCCCCCTAGTCCCCCCAATCCCCCTGTTTCTCATCGTCTCCCAACGTCACCCCACACGAGATAAAAATTCGAACGGTCGTTCGAAATTCCTATCTCCGGCCTATTGGGTTTTCCTATGGCCGTCATTTGCCCGGCCAAGCATGTGGGCGATAGCTACAATGTGCCACAGAAATGAATACCTTTGCCGGGTCGACAAACGGGGCACATGTGTGCCGCGCGACCTAATAGGAGCAATACAATGGCTTGGAAGACACCGAAAATCGCCGAAATTTCCGTTGGCATGGAAATCAATTGCTACGCGTGCGCCGAGCTCTAAGCTCAACGCATCAATTTGGCGGGCAACCGCCAAAAAGAAAAATCCCGGGGCCTCCCCCGGGATTTTTTTTGCTTTTCTGATGTCGCGCCCGGCTGGGCGCGTGAATCTGAACGGCAGACTTTAAGCGGAGACCTGGACGCCTTTCCAAAACGCGAAATGGTCAACGATGTTGGCGGCGGCGTCCGATGGCTGGGGGTAATACCAAGCGGCATCCATTGCTTCTTCGCCGTCCACCACGACGGTCTTATAGCTGGCTAGACCCTTCCACAGGCAAACGGTGTGGGTTTCGCTGTCCCGCAGATATTCCTTTTTGACCGAGTCCGCCGGGAAATAAATATTGCCCTCGACGGTCTCATAGGTTTCGGTTTCGGCGATCACAACGCCGTTCCACATCGCTTTGGCCATGACAAATCCTCGCAAGGTTACTGTTCTTCGCTCAGGGTTAATCCCACAAATGGGCATTGAACCTGCCCGGCGCCAATCACCATCCCGTTAACGGCGCTGGATGCTCTGTTGTGCCGGTTTGGCGGACAGCGCACTGTACCAGCATGGGTCAAAAATCAGTGGTTGTTGCCTGGGCGTTCGCCGCAGCCTTGGTGTCCGGGACCCCGGCCCAAGCGGATTTCGCCGCGGGCATGGCTGCCGCCCGCCAAGGCGATTTCGACACGGCGCTGGTGGAATGGGAACCGCTGGCCGCCGCCGGCCACGCCGATGCCCAGATCAATCTGGGGATAATGTACGAACGCGGCGCCGGGGTGGATGCCGACCTGGTGCGGGCGCTGGCCCTGTTTACGGATGCGGCTGCCCAGGGCCATTCCCTGGCGGCCTACAAAGTCGGCCTGGCGCACCAAATGGGCCATGGTGTTGGGGTTGACTATGAGGTGGCGGTGCGCTGGTTCCGTGCCAGTGCCGAGGCGGGCTACCCCGGGGGCGCCTACGAACTTGGGTATTCCTACCACCAGGGGGAAGGGGTGTCGTTGGACCCCCAGGAAGCCTTGAAATGGTTTGTCGTCGCCGACGAAATTGGTTGGGGCAACGCCCGGCCCGCGCGAAATTTCACCGCCCGGGAATTAACCCCGGAAGCGGTCGAAGCCGCTGTCCGCGACGGTGTGGCGTGGCTAGAGGCCCATCGCGATGTGATTCCACCAGGGACGCTGGACCCGCCGCCCGCCCGCTAAGTTGGCATCTTCAGTCTGCCATGTTCGATCAAGGCATCCAGTCCGGCCAAAAACTTTAGCTGCTGGCCGCGGCCGGGAAAGGGCAGGGCTTCTTCGTTGACCAGGGGCAGGCCGGCCTCGGCGATCGGCCCCGCCAATCCTTCGTAAACCGACTTCTTGGCCAACAGGATCTGGTCCGGTGCGATTTCCTTGCACTCCTTGACGATGGCTGGCGCCCGGGCCGCGATCATCTTGACCCGTGCCGGGTGCGGATTGCGGGCGATGGGCTCGCGCATGGAATCAATGACCTGATAGCCGTCTGCCTTGCACCGGCCTAGCCAATAGTCTTTGCGTTTGCGCTCGGCCGCCACTTCATCGCCGAAATCGGCTTTGTAGGCATAGCTGGTGAAATTCACCCACAGACCGTCGTGGGCGCGGACATCAGTGAAATAGAAATGCCGCTCCAAGGCGTACGGCGGCGCTTCCTGGATGATCAAAAGCTTGGTGTGAGCCGGCAGGTATTGGGCGGAAGCCTTGGCGTAGGGTGCGTAGCTGAAAGCCATGATCATTTCCTTTACCCTGCGGGGTTCGCGCAGACATTGTACCATGTAAAATATCACGGCTTGTGGCCGCCAGAGCGGCGCTGACGGGGGAAAGGCCCATGGAAATCAAGAACGGCACAAAATTGTCCCGCCTGGACGCCGCGGTCCTGGACAGCATCCCCGAGCCGGTAGTGGTGATCGACCATCAGCGCGATGTAGTGGCCGCCAATCTTTCGGCGGAAAATGATATCGGCGTGACCTACCCGGGCCGGGCGCTGGCGTTGTCCTTGCGCCACCCGGCGGCGTTGGAAGCCGTGGATCAGGTGCTGGCCGGGGACCCGGCGCGGACGGTGGAGGTGATGTTCCCCGCGCCATCGCCGCGGACCTTTGATCTGATCGTGGCGCCGGTGCCGGGGGACGCGTTGTCGGCGAATTCCAGCACCAAGACCGGCGCGGTTTTGGTGTTCCATGATATTACCGCCGAAAAAATGGCCGAACAGATGCGGGCCGATTTTGTCGCTAACGTTAGCCACGAACTGCGCTCGCCGTTGTCGGCCCTGGTGGGATTCATCGAAACCTTGCAAGGGCCGGCCCAGGGTGACAAGCAAGCCCAGGAAAAGTTTTTCGGCATCATGGCGGTGGAAGCCGGGCGCATGAAACGCCTGATCGAAGACTTGCTGTCGCTGTCGGCCATCGAAGTGGAAGAACACGTGGCCCCCCGGGACCGGGTGCGGGTGGTCGAACTGATCGAGGGCGTGGTGGAAAGCCTGGCCAACGGCGCCGCGGCCAAAGACATGAAAGTGATCATCGACGCCGCTCCCGATGTGGCAAAAGTCCTGGGGGATTCCGACCTGCTGGCCCAAGTCATCCGCAACTTGGTGGAAAACGCCATTTTCTATGGCCGCGCCGGCACCGAGGTCACGGTCACCGTTCGGCCCATCGAGCGCATGGCGGAAACCGGCGGTGCGGGGGTGGCGGTTACCGTCCGGGATTTGGGCGAAGGCATCGCCCGGGAACATTTGCCGCGCCTGACCGAGCGCTTTTACCGGGCGGACACGGCGCGGTCCCGGCAATTGGGCGGCACGGGGTTGGGCCTGGCCATCGTCAAACACATTGTCAATCGCCACCGCGGCAGGCTGACCATCGACAGCGAACTGGGCAAGGGCAGCACATTTACCATCTCTTTGCCGGCGGCAGGGCCGAAGGTCTAGTGCAGATCGTGGCGATTCTCCTCGAATCGTTGCTCCGCAACACCGCGCCACGTGAATCTGAACGGCGAAATGCGTGCAGATCGTGGTCGCGCACGCCTAGCGACCACGTGAATCTGAACGGGAAACAAAGTGCAGATCGTGGTCGCGCACGCCTAGCGACCACGTGAATCTGAACGGGGAAAAGAGAGCCAGAGCCCGGCAAGTTTACCGCACTCGTTCCACCCGAATCCGCGATGACACCCCCTCGACTTCCATTTCAAACCAGCGCCCGACCCGGAAGATGGTCACTTTGGGCCTGAACCGGTACGAAAATCTGTATGCGTAGCGCGCCTGTTGCCAAACCTGCCCATTTGTCAGCTCGAAGATAGTATCGCCATCCCACCCCTCGAAATCACCATCAATTCGGGACTCGACCACCACAGCGGACTCAGGCTCTTCTCGGGCGCCCCCAGGAAAGAGAGGTTGGATATTCGGAGATGGAATTTTCAGAGATGGAATTTTCGGAAATTGGATATTCGGCGGTTGGCAAGCCACGACAAGAGAAAGAATCCCGACTTTCAGGAATCCTGCAGCAATCCGGCCGCTGACTGTTGTCGCCGACATGTTCAGCTTCTTCGCTCTGAAATCGTTTATGCCCACAATGGTGTATATCGAATCAAGGGGCAGTCATAAACTGGCGTTCGCGGGCAGGGAAAATGTCATAAAACCGTAACTGGTGAATTGGCGGGCAAGGCGCGAAAGTCCGGCTCGGAAGGGAGGGAGACAGCCTTCCCCAAGCCCTGGTTTCAGTGAGACGCCGCTTAATGAATTCCGTTTTTCCGCGCCGAGGTTTTCGTGGTGCGGTGTTGGTCATTGTCTTGGCGATTTTCATCGCTGTCCTGGCGGTTTTATTTGCCGCCCCCGCCCACGCCCGTAACCAAATCCGCATCGTCGGCTCGTCCACGGTGTTTCCATTCTCCACGGTCGTCGCCGAATTTTTTGGCCGGACCACGGATTTCCGCACCCCGGTGGTCGAGGCCACCGGCACTGGCGGCGGCTTCAAATTGTTCTGCGCCGGGGTGGGGGACGACCGCCCGGATTTTGTCAATGCCTCGCGGGCGATCAAGCCATCCGAGATCGCGACTTGCGCCGCGCATGGCGTGACCGACATTGTCGAGATTCGAATCGGCTACGACGGCATCGTCTTGGCCAATTCGGCGGCGGCGCCGGTGCTCGAAATCTCCTTGGGCCATCTGTGGCTGGCGCTGGCGAAAAACGTTCCCGACGGCGACGGCGGCCTGATCCCCAACCCCCATGTCAAATGGTCTGACGTTGACCCAGCGTTGCCCGGCACGAAAATTCAGGTCATGGGGCCGCCACCCACGTCCGGCACCCGGGACGCGTTCGTGGAATTGGCCATGGAGGGCGGCTGCGCCAGCATTGACTGGATCGCGGCCTTGAAAGCGTCGGACAAGAACCGCTTCAAGGCCATTTGCCATTCGATTCGCGAAGATGGCGCTTTCGTGGAGGCCGGCGAAAACGATGTCCTGATCATTCGCAAATTGGAAGCCAACCCACAGGCGTTCGGCATTTTCGGGTTCAGTTTTTTGGACCAAAATTTTGACGTCATTCAGGGCTCGGCCATCGCCGGGGTTCAGCCCACGTTCGCGGACATCGCCGCCGGTCTTTACCCGGTTTCGCGGCCGTTGTTCATGTATGCCAAGGCCGCCCACGCCGATTTGGTGCCGGGCATGGCCGAATTCATTCGCGAATTCACCGAGGAACGCACCTGGGGCCCCGAAGGCTATCTGTCCGACCGCGGGCTTATCCCGCTCCCCGACCCTGAGCGATTTACGATCCGTGAAATTGCCCGGGGGCTGGTCGCCATGAGCGCCGCCCCATGACCGGGTTCTTGTTAATTGCCCTGGTCGCGCTGCTCGCCGTTGGCGGCTATGGCCTTGGCAAGGCCAAGGCCCGGGCCATTGCCGCAGCCGGCAACACCATGCGGTCCCGGCCCTCCCACCACGGGTTGCTGGTCGCCCTGTGGTGCGTCGTGCCCGCGGGCGGCCTTGCCCTGACTTGGCTGGCTTTTGATTTCATGCCCGGCGACTTTGGTGTCGCCGCGGTTTTTGTGGCGGTGCTTTCGGTGGCGGTGGCGGGACTGGCATACAGCCGGTCGCGCATTAGGGCGACGGGAAAAGCCCGGGTGCAGCTGGAAACCATCCTGCGGGTCCTTTTGGCCGGCGCCTCGGCGGTGGCAATCCTGACCACCATCGGAATCGTTTTGTCCATGGTGTTCGAAACAATCCGGTTTTTCTCCATGGTTCCTTTCCACGAATTTTTATTCGGCCTGGAATGGAGCCCGCAAATCGCCCTGCGCGACGATCAGGTGGGCAGCACCGGATTGTTCGGAGCCGTGCCGGTGTTCGCGGGAACGGTTTTGATTTCTCTGATCGCCATGGCGGTGGCGGCTCCGGTGGGGTTGATGTCGGCAATCTGGATGGCCGAATACGCCCCCGAACGGGTGCGGGCCGTGGTCAAACCGTTGCTGGAAATCTTGGCCGGCATCCCCACGGTGGTGTACGGGTTTTTCGCTGCGCTCACCGTCGCCCCTTGGGTGCGGGATTTGGGATCGGCTCTGGGGCTGCAAGCATCGTCCGAAAGCGCCCTGGCGGCGGGGGCGGTCATGGGCATCATGATTTTGCCGTTTATCTCGAGCCTGTCCGATGACGTGCTGCGGGCGGTGCCCCAGTCCATGCGCGACGGCTCGTTGGCCATGGGGGCGACGCGGTCGGAAACCGTGCGCCGGGTGATCTTGCCGGCTGCCCTGCCGGGCGTGGTTGGCGGACTGTTGCTGGGGGTGTCCCGGGCGATCGGCGAGACCATGATCGTTGTCATGGCCGCCGGCTTGGCCGCCAAGCTCACCGCCAACCCGTTAGAGGCGGTGACGACGGTGACCGTGCAAATGGTGACGTTGCTCACAGGCGACCAGGAATTCGATTCCGCCAAAACCCTGGCCGCCTTCGCCCTGGGGCTGATGCTGTTTTTCGTCACCCTTGTGCTCAACGTCATCGCGCTGCGGTTCGTGCGCCGGTATTCCGAGATGTATGAATGACCGCCGCGGTCGACATCAGTACCCGGGACCGGGTGGCGGCCAGCTTAAAGCGCCGCCATGCCGCCGAGCGCCGTTTCCGCCGGCTGGGTTTAGCCGCGGTGGTGGTGGCCTTAGGGGCGTTGGCGGTGCTGTTCGGCGACATCATCGCCAAGGGATACTCAGCGTTTCGCCAAACACACATCGCGCTCACCGTGTTTCTAGACCCGGCCATCCTCGATCCAACCGCCGCCGCCGAGCCCCAGGAGCTGCGGCGGTCCGACACCCAATCCGTCATCCGCGCCGCCATCCGCGACCGGTTCCCGGATGTTTCGGGGCGCCGCGAGTTGCGCGAACTTTACGGGCTGATCAGCCAGGGCGGCCAATTCGATCTGGCCGACCGGCTGGCGGCAAACCCGGACTTGGTGGGGCAAACCCTTGCCATCAAGGTGCGGGCGTCCGCCGACATCGACATGCTGGTCAAGGGCCACATTTCCCGGGACGGCCCGGAAACCTCCCGGCGGGTGTCTGACGCGGAAATCGCTTGGGTTGATGACTTGATCGCCCGGGGCGACCTTTCGATGCCGCTCAACACCGCGTTCTTCACGGCCGGGGATTCCCGCAATCCTGAAATGGCCGGGATCATGGGCGCGGTGGTGGGATCGCTGTTGGCCATGGCCGTGACCTTGGCGTTGTCGTTCCCGTTGGCGGTGGCCGCCGCAATCTATTTGGAAGAGTTTTCCACCCAAGGCCGCTGGGCGCGGTTGGTGGAAGTCAACATCAACAATCTGGCGGCGGTGCCGTCGATCGTGTTCGGGCTTTTGGGTATGGCGGTTTTCTTGAACTTTTTTGGCATGCCCCGGTCCGCGCCGCTGGTCGGCGGCATGGTGTTGGCGTTGATGACTTTGCCCACCATCATCATCGCCGCCCGGGTGTCGCTGAAAGCGGTGCCGCCGTCGATCCGAGACGCCGCCCTGGGGATTGGCGCGAGCCGAGTTCAGACGGTGTTCAACCACGTGCTGCCGTTGGCCATGCCGGGGATTTTGACCGGCACCATCATCGGCATGGCCCGGGCGCTGGGTGAAACCGCGCCGCTGTTGATGATTGGCATGGTCGCGTTCATCGCCGATATCCCTGGCAGCCTGACTGATCCCGCCACCGCCTTGCCGGTGCAAATCTTCCTGTGGGCCGACGCTCCGGAGCGGGCGTTTGTTGAACGCACGGCAGCGGCGACCATGGTGTTGCTCGGCTTCCTGGTTTTGATGAACGGCGCCGCGGTGATTTTGCGCAAACGTTTCGAGGTGCGATACTAGTGAAGATCGTGACCGGCGCTCTTTTTACGTTGCTGCTCCGCAGCATTGGCGGGCGCGTGAATCTGAACGTAAGGAAGAGTGCAGATCGCGCCCGCAGGGGCGCGTGAATCTGAACGTAAGGAAGAGTGCAGATCGTGACCGGCGTTTGCCGGGCGCGTGAATCTGAACGTAATAAGATATGATCATGACAATGACGGAAATGCTGAAAGAGCCCGCCGGGGCTTCCACCTCCAGGCCCGCGAAAGGTAGCCTGATCGAGCCGCTGGCCACCCGGGCGCCGCGCGATGAAAAAGCCACGGCCAAATTCGAGGCTTCCGGGGTGTCGGTTCATTACGGCGACAAACAGGCGCTGTTCGATGTGGATTTGGCGATTCCAGAACGTGAGGTCACGGCGCTGATCGGCCCGTCCGGGTGTGGCAAATCGACCTTTATTCGCTGCCTCAACCGCATGAATGACACGATCCCCTCGGCCCGGGTGAGCGGAACCATTTTGATGGATGGGGTCGATTTGTACGGCCCGGAAGTGGACCCGGTAGAGCTGCGTGCCAAGGTCGGCATGGTGTTTCAAAAGCCCAATCCGTTCCCGAAATCGGTGTGGGAAAATGTCGCCTATGGCGCCCGCATTCATGGCCTGGCCGAGACCAAATCGGACCTCGACAAGATTGTTGAGCGCAGCCTGCGCCGGGCCGCCTTGTTCGACGAAGTCAAAGACCGCTTAGCCGAGCCCGGCACCAGTTTGTCCGGTGGCCAGCAACAACGCCTGTGCATCGCCCGGGCCCTGGCGGTGGACCCCGAAGTGATCCTGATGGACGAGCCGTGCTCGGCGCTGGATCCCATCGCCACCGCCCGCATCGAAGAACTGATCGACGAGCTCAGCGCCAAGTACACCATCGTCATCGTCACCCATTCGATGCAACAGGCGGCGCGAGTGTCCCAAACCACCGCGTTTTTCCATCTTGGAGAACTGGTGGAAACGGGCAGCACGGAAGATATCTTTACTAACCCAACGGACGACCGCACCCAGGGCTACATTACTGGGCGCTTCGGATAAGGCACAAACCATGGCAACCACACACATCGTCAAAGCGTTCGATGAGCAGCTCAACTTGCTCGATACGAAAATTGCGGAAATGGGGGGCTTGGCCGAGACCAGTTTGGCCGACGCCATTCAATCCTTGTCGGCGCGGGATTCTGAACTGGCCGCACAGGTGGTGGCCCAGGACCGCAAAATGGATGATCTGGAAAACGAGGTGAATACCTTGGCGCTGCGCCTGCTGGCCTTGCGCCAGCCGATGGCCAAGGATTTGCGGGCAGTGGTTGCCGCGTTAAAAATCTCCAGCGATTTGGAGCGCATCGGCGATTTGGCCACCAACGTCGCCAAGCGCGGCATGACAATCACCAAAGCGCCGCCCCAGGCGTCAATCCACACCGTCGTGCGGTTGGCGGCGTTGGTCCAGTCGATGATCAAGCACGCCCTGGATGCCTACATTGCCCGGGATGAACAACAGGCCCTGGATGTGTGGCGCCGTGATACTGAAGTCGACCAGCTTCATACCAGCCTGTTCCGCGAATTGCTGACCTACATGATGGAGGACCCGCGCAACATTACTAGTTGCGCGCATTTGCTGTTCGTCGCAAAAAACATCGAACGCATCGGCGATCACGTCACCAATGTTGCCGAGGGGGTTTTGTTCTTGGTGGACGGCGCGGTGCCCGAAGAAGACAGGCCCAAAGAGGATCGATCGGCGTTCACGGTGGTCGAGTCCGGCAGACACAATTCGGAGCACAAGTCCGAAGCCAAATCGAAATCCAAGCGCAACAAAGCCGAATGAAACCCCATGTCCTCATCGTCGAGGACGATCCGCCGATCACCGAACTGCTGCGCTATAACCTGGAGTCGGCCGGGTTCCGCGCCAGCGTCGCCGCGGACGGCGCCCAGGGTTTGAGGCTTATGGGCGACGACAAACCCGATCTGGTGGTGCTCGATTGGATGTTGCCAAAATTGTCGGGCCTTGAAGTCTGCCGCACCATGCGCCGCACCGCCGGGCTGACCGGCTTGCCGGTGATCATGTTGACAGCCAAGGGCGAAGAAGACGACCGGGTCCGGGGCTTGAACGCCGGCGCCGACGACTATGTGGTCAAACCGTTTTCGCCGAACGAGCTAATCGCCCGCATCCATGCCGTGTTGCGCCGGGCGGGGGCGGTTGCTGGCGGCGCCCCACTGAAGTCCGGCGACCTTACCATGGACCTGCAAACTCATACCGTCACCCGGGGCGGTCGAGACATTGCGCTTGGTCCCACCGAATTTCGTCTGCTCCATACCCTGATGGCACACCCGGGGACGGTGTTCAGCCGGGATGAATTGTTAGAACGCGTGTGGGGCCGGGACATTCATGTGGAAACGCGCACGGTGGATGTGCACATCCGCCGCCTGCGAAAAACCCTGAACGCGGGCGATCACGCGGACGCAATCCGCACGGTGCGCGCGGCCGGGTACGCCCTGGCAATTTAATCCCGCGCCAGCAAATCGTTCACCGGTGCTGGAATGCCCCCTTTTTTGTACCTACAATGTTTGTTGGAATGAACGCCGGCCGATGGGGGGAGACGTCTGAAATGTACATGAAACAGTTTATCGCGCCATTGGCGCTGGCCATCGTTGTTGGATTGTCCGCAAGTGCGAGCGGCCAAAACCGAGGCAATTTCGAGGACGTCGACTATCGCGTTGGCGGCCAACTGTTCATGGCCGGGAACGATATCACCACAAACGAAGACGCCGCCGACAACGCGTTTTTTGCGGGCAGAAAAGTCACCGCCAGCGGGGGATATGGCGAAAGCGTATTCCTGGCTGGGGGCACCGTCGAATTTGACGGCGCTGCCGGCGATGATTTGTTCGTTTCCGGGGGCAACGTCGATGTTCGCGGCACGGTTGGCGGCAACTTGTACGCCGCCGGCGGGGACATTCATCTTGGCCCGAACGCCGCCGTCGCCGGGACAGCAATGTTCGCCGGCGGCACGGTCGAAATCGACGGGGCGATCACCGGCGACCTACGCGCCGGCGGCGGAAAACTGACCCTCAACGGGCCCGTCGGCGGCGATGTGGAATTGGAAGGCGATACCATCACTATCGGCCCGGACGCCCGGGTTGACGGCGCGTTGATCGTTCGCACGGCAAGCGAAGTCGAAATCGACCCGGGCGCTGTGATTACCGGCGGAGTGACGGAAATGGAGCCCCGGGATTGGAGAACCAGGACCGTAGTCGAGCGTGGCGGCTTCAGTCTTGCGGGTGTCGTTGCACTGACTTTGGTAGCGGCGTTGTTGCACGTGGTCGTGCCGGGATTTTTGGCCAACATCACCGACGGCGTGTCCAAGCGGCCCCTGGCCAGCGCCGGCTTTGGCGTGCTGACCGTCATCGGCGGGATCCTGGCAGCCGTTCTTTTCGCCATCACAATTATCGGCATCCCGGTGACCATCCTGCTGGTGATGTCATTCGCCATCTTGGCGATGGTCACCGCCGTGGTTGCGGCGTATTGGAGCGGCCTTGTCGTGCGGGGTTTCACCGCGGCAGCGGGCTCCGACCCGACCCTGATTTCCCGGATCGGCTGGACACTGACCGGCTTTGCAATATTGGCTGTGATTGGCTGGGTGCCGGTGATCGGCGACCTGGCACTATTCGTCCTCTATGTGATCGCCTTTGGCGCCGCTGCGGCGGCAATTCGGGGCGCCATTCGCAGGACCCCGGCGGCACCCCAGACGACCTAAACAGCCTAACCAGCCGCCGGCATTTTTCCAACCTTTCGGTGCGGCCAACTTGCGCGTAAGTAGTGCTGGGCCGCTGGGTTGGGAAGAGCGCCATGGCCACCGAGAACACCGAGGAATCAGCGCCCAAACAGACCCACCACTGGCGGGCGCTGTTCCAATTCCTGCGATTCGTGTGGGTCGAAAACGCGGCCTCGGTGCGTATTCGAATCCTGCTTGCCGTTGGGCTTGTCGGTGGCACGGCTGCGCTTCAGACACTGGCTCCGCTCATATTCGCTTCGGCAGTTGACGCTTTCTTACAAGACCAGTCCCTGGCTGTTGTCGCGCCCACGGTGCTGCTGCTTGGGTACGCCCTTGTTTTTTCATTGGCCCGCGGTTTTCGGGAGCTAAATTACGTCGTCGTGATTCCGCTAATGAACCGTGTTCAGGTCTAACTCAGGCTGAAGAACGTTCCGTCACCTTAATCGCCTTGGTCTAAAATTTCACTTGTCGCGCAATATTGGGCAATTGGCGGAGGTCATCGGTCGTGGGGTGGGGTCCACAAATACGATCATTTCGAGCACGCTATTGACCGTATTTCCGCTGATCGTGGAATTGATCATTGTTGCCACCGTACTTCTGACCCAATTCGACGCCATCTTCATGGTGGTTATTTTTGCCACGTTCGCAGCATTCGGGATCGTCATGGTGATCGGTGCCGAAATTCACGGAGTCCGACAG
>JAKZSO010000015.1:0-14970 GCA_047517625.1 Alphaproteobacteria bacterium | reverse complement strand
GGCTGCGGGAGCCCGGCACATGACCTTTGGCGACCCGGATTTTTTCAACGGCCCAACCCACGCCATGACAATCGCCCGGGCGCTGCACGATGAATTCCCCGACCTGACCTACGACGTCACCATCAAAGTGGAGCATTTGCTGCGCCACGCCGATCTATTGCCCACCTTGGTCGCCACCGGCTGTGTGTTCGTCACCACCGCGGTGGAAGCCGTGGACGACCGCGTACTGGCGATCCTCGACAAAGGCCACACCGTGGATGATTTCCATCAGGCGGTGGCGTTGGCCCGGCGTTTGGACCTGGTACTGGCGCCGACCTTCGTGCCGTTTACCCCGTGGACGACACTGGGCGGGTACGCCGAGCTTTTGGCGACCATTGCCGGCCTTGACCTGATCGACCATGTGGCCCCCGTGCAGCTGACCATTCGCTTGCTTGTTACCCAAGGCTCCGGGCTGTTGGACCTGCCCGACGCCCGGGAATTGTTTGGCCAATACCACAAGAAAGCCTTGTCCCACACTTGGCGCCACCCAGACCCGGCAGTGGATGCCTTGCAACTTGCCGTGTCCGCAGCGGCTGAGGCCGGCGAAGCGGACGGCCTTTCCCGCCATGAAACATTCCAGCGGATTCGCGCCCTGGCCAATCAAGCCGCCGGGCTGCCCGCGGTGTTCCCAGCAAATGACCCGGCCAACTCGCGGCCCATCCCGCATATGAGCGAGCCATGGTTCTGCTGCGCCGAGCCCACCGTGCGCCAATTCGCAACAATGGGCGCCGCCGCGGGGTTCTAAATTGCCGCGGGTTCTGTTGCTGATCCCCACGACATCGTACCGGGCCAAGGATTTTTTGGATGCCGCGGAAGCCGTGGGCGCCGCAGCGGTTGTTGGATCGGACCAGGCCCAGGTGTTGGCCGAAGCCGCCCCGGGCACCTCGTTGAAGGTGGATTTTTTTGATACGGCCGCCGGGGTCGCGAAAATCACGGGCTTCCACCAGGACTTCCCGTTGGACGCCATCATCCCGGCGGATGAGCAGGCCGCGGTGTTGGCCGCGACGGCATCAGCCGCGCTGGGCCTGGGCCACAGCCCCGCCCGCGCGGTGGAGATCGCTGGCAATAAGCATCTACTGCGTGAGGCCCTGGCCCCCGCCCCGGTGAATTCCCCCACCTTCACGTTGCTGTCTGTTGATGACGACCCGGCACAAGCCGCGCGGTCGGTGGCCTATCCGTGTGTGCTGAAGCCGCTGTCGCTTTCGGGCAGCCGCGGGGTGTTGCGGGCCGATGGGTCCAATTCATTCGTCGAGGCGTTTTTTCAGGTCAAGCAAATCATCGCCGATGCGGGGGATCGCGCCGGCCCCGGCCGCGACAAGATTTTGGTGGAAGCCTATGTGCCGGGAATTGAGGTGGCGTTGGAGGCCTTGCTGATCGACGGCACACTCCACGCACTGGCGTTGTTCGACAAACCGGACCCGTTGGAGGGCCCGGCGTTCGAGGAAACCATCTATGTCACGCCTTCAAGGCTGCATGAGGCCACCCAGGCCGCGGTAACCGAGGCAACCAAAGCGGCCGCAAAAGCCATCGGGCTCACCGAAGGCCCGGTCCATGGGGAGTTGCGCATCAACGACGGCGGTGTGTGGGTGATCGAAGTGGCGGCCCGGTCCATCGGCGGCCTGTGCGGGCGCACGCTTAAATTCGGCGCGGGGTTGTCGTTAGAAGAAATCATCATGCGCCACGCGTTGGGGCTTTCAACCGAATCCTTGGCTCGGGAATCAGGAGCCTCCGGCGTCATGATGATTCCAATCCCGGCGGGCGGCACGCTTGCCTCGGTCGGTGGCCAGGACGCCGCGCGAGACATTGAGCACATCGAAGATGTGCGCATCACGATCCCGGAAGGTCAGCCGGTGGTGCCGCTGCCCGACGGTGAAAAATATCTGGGCTTCATTTTCGCCCGTGGCCCCGACCCCGCCACCGTTGAAGCCGCCTTGAGAGCCGCCCATGGGGCGCTAGAAATTAGAATCGATCCGGCCTGACCGAGCGATGGGTGGCTACCCTTAAGCTGGGCGAGATACTTCCCAGCGATCGCCGCTAGCGAGCGAATCCCGCTTGACCATCCGGCTCCCACGAATTCGCCAGCAAAGCCGTATAATTACCCTTCGGGTCGGGGTAGCCGCGCACACAATACCACTTTGTGCCGTCTTTGCGATTCCAGGTTGCGCCACATACACTCGCCTGATGCGCAAATTTTTTCTTATTGTCGGCATGATTTCCCTTGGTACCGGGGCCGCTTTCGAGATCATCGATCCCTCTGGGCCGATGGTTTTCGATCATCGCGTCGCCAGGGTCTTGGGCCTGGGGATCGGATTTTTCTTGATCGCAGGAATCCCTGTGCTGATCGTGGGACTGCTGCACAAAGCGTCTCGAGACCAATCGATCGGCGTTCTCTATTTTGTTTGGCTCATGGGCTTTGCCGTTTTGACGTACAGCCAAGTCTTGGCCATTCAGCGGGAGGGAATCATTTCGTCAAGGATCACCACCGAAACTCCAGACAACGGGTCTCCCCCGTTCATCGAAAATATTACAAACCCAGAACCCTAACCCAACGCTTCTCCCCGGACGGTGTGGTCGTAGTCTTCCATCATCTGGCGGGTGATGTCGCCGACCTGGAAATTGGTGTCGTCGATGGTGCCGACGGGCGTGACTTCCGCCGCCGTGCCGGTCAGGAACACCTCCTGGGCGCTTGGCATTTCGTCGGGCATCACGGCGCGTTCGATGACTTCGATGCCGCGGCCGCGGGCCAAATCGATGACGGTGCGCCGGGTGATGCCATCCAAGAAACAGTCGGGGTCGGGGGTGTGCAACGCGCCGTCGATGGCGAGGAAGATGTTGGCCCCGGTGGCCTCGGACACCCGGCCCCGGTAATCCAGCATCAGCGCGTCATCAAAGCCGTCTTTTTCCGCCGCGTGCTTGGATAGCGTGCAGATCATATAGAGCCCCGCTGCCTTGGCGTGGACCGGGGCGTTTTCCGGCGACGGCCTCCTCCATTTGGCGGTTTGCAGGCGGATGCCCTTCATCCGCGCTTCCGGCGAGAAATACGACGGCCATTCCCAGGCGGCGATGGCCAGATGAATGGTGTTTTGCTGGGCCGACACCCCCATCATTTCCGATCCCCGCCAGGCGATGGGCCGGACATAGCCATCGACAATGCCGGTGGTCTTCAGCAGCGCAATTGTAGCGTCGTTGATTTGGTCGCCGGTGTACGGGATCTCGAACCCCATGGCGTCGGCGGAAGCCTCCAAGCGCTCGGTATGCTCGGCAAGCTTGAACACTTCGCCGCCATAGGACCGCTCGCCCTCGAACACCGACGAGGCGTAATGCAACGCGTGGGACAGCACATGCAGGCGGGCGTCCCGCCACGGCAGCGTGTGGCCGTCGTACCACATCACCCCGTCCCGATCGTCATAGGATGCCGCCGCCATGGCTCGCAAACTCCCAAAACCCGCACGAATTTCCGCACCGCGCATCTTTTGTTTCGAATGCCGGTTGTTCTTTGTAACAATCCGTCTAAAATATGTCAACATGGTTGACGTAAATTCCACCGGGCCGGAACCCGCGCAGGAAAACCCCGACGATCTGCGCCGGGCGGCCGATCTGTTGTTCTATGCCTATCGGGATTTCACGGCGGAGCCTGACCGGCTGCTGAGCCAGTACGGGTTTGGCCGGGCCCATCACCGGGTGTTGCACTTCGTTGGCCGCAATCCCGGAATTACCGTGGCCGGACTGTTGGGAATTTTACGCATCACCAAGCAGAGCCTGGCCCGGGTGCTGCGCCAACTCGTGGAGGGAGAATTCGTGGAGCGCCGCCGCCATGACGAGGATCGCCGCCGCCGCCATCTGCATCTGACCGTCACCGGCAACGACTTGGAAGGAGCACTTTCCGCTCCCCAACAGGATCGCATCGCCCACGCCTTTGCCGCCGCTGGGGCCGATGCCGTGGCCGCCTACCGGTCGGTGCTGTTGGGGTTGGTGGACGAAGCCGACCGCGCCAATGTCGCCGCAACGACGCTCTCCGCGGCCTCCACGGGTGGGGACTAGGCCATGGCCGGGGCAGCCATCGAGCTATCCCACGTCCTGGTGGTGGACGACGACCCACGGCTGGCCGAACTACTAAGCAAATACCTCACCGACCAGGGCTACCGGGTGACCATTGCAGGCAATGCGGCGGCGGCGCGCAAACATCTGCAGGGCATGACCTATGACATGATCGTGCTGGATGTGATGATGCCCGGCGAGGACGGCATTGCTCTGACCACCGACCTGAGGCGCACATCGGACATTCCGGTGCTGCTGCTCACCGCCCGCCCCGAGGCCGAGGATCGTATTGCCGGCCTGGAAGCCGGCGCCGACGATTATTTGGCCAAGCCCTTCGAGCCGCGGGAATTGCTGTTGCGCATCGAGGCGGTGTTGCGCCGGGCCTCGCCGCCGCCGGAATCGGCGACCCTGATCCTGGGCCATCTGGAATTCGACCCTGAGCGCGGAACGCTCACCCAAGACGGCGCGCCGGTGCGTCTGACCAGCGCCGAGGCCGACCTGTTGCGGGTGTTCGCCCGCCACCCGCGCACCGTGTTGTCCCGGGCCGACATTGTCCGATTGGGCGCCGGCCCAAGGAATTCGCAGGGCACCAACCCTGGCGATGATGTGGGCGACCGCGGCATCGACGTGCAAATCGCGCGGCTCAGACGTAAAATCGAAGCGGACCCCAAAAACCCTCGGACCCTGCAGACCGTGTGGGGGGAAGGCTACGTGCTGTGGCCGGACTAGGCTTGAAACGCTATCTGCCGCGCGGATTATTGGCGCGGACGATTTTAATCATCGTCACGCCCATGGTGTTGCTGTTGTCCAGCACCACGTACGTTTTCTATGAACGCCATTGGGACAAGGTCACCCGGCGCCTGTCTTTGAGTATCGCCGGCGAAGTCGGCATGGTCATCGACAATTTGGAAAAGTTGACCGAGGCGGGAAATCTAGAGCCGTTCTTGGACTCGATCCAAGATCATTTGCTCATAACTATCGATTTCCAAGAGGGAGCACTCCTGGCGGCCAACCCGCCAGCCGCGTCGGTGCAGAACCGCATTTTGGATCGTACCCTTACCAAGGCTTTGTCCGAGCGCCTGTCTCACCAATTCCAGATCGACACCGCCAACCTCGGCGAAAACTTGGCGGTCCTGGTGCAAATGGACGACGGGGTGCTCACCCTCACGACGCTGCGGGAACGGGTGACCAGCACCACAACATTCATCTTCATCATGTGGATGGCCGTGGTGTCGTTAGTGCTGCTGGTCATCGCGATATTGTTTTTGCGCAACCAGGTCAGACCGATCCGCGAATTGGCCGATGCGGCGGACGCTTTTGGCAAAGGCCGCGATGCCGAAGATTTCAGGTCCTGGGGCGCCACCGAGGTTCGCCAGGCAGCCCATGCCTTCCAGGACATGCGCGACCGCATCCAGCGCCACATGGCCCAGCGCACGGAAATGCTGGCGGGGGTCAGCCACGATTTGCGTACGCCGCTGACCCGCATGCGGCTGCAATTGGAAATGTTGCCCCCGGACAGGCACGCCGGTGACCTGTTGGCCGACGTAGTGGAAATGGAGGCAATGGTCGAGGGTTATTTGGCTTTTGCCCGCAACCAGGACACCGAGGTCGCCGTGGAAACCGATCTGCCCATGCTGTTGGAGCAAGTGGTCGCCAACGCCCGGCGCACAGGCGCCGACATCGACCTGGTGGCGGACGACGATATTTTGGTGCCCCTGCATCCCAACGCCTTTACCCGGTGCATCACCAATCTGGTGGACAACGCCCGGCGCCACGCCAGCCACGTGGACATTTCCGCCAAGCGCGCTGGGGCCATGATCGAAATCGTCGTGGACGACGACGGCCCGGGCATCCCGCCGGACAAACGTGACGAAGTATTCCACCCATTCCGGCGCTTGGAAGAATCCCGCAACCCGGAATCCGGCGGCTCCGGCTTAGGCCTCGCCATCGCCCGGGATGTGATGCGCAGCCACGGCGGCGAGATCACCTTGTCCGACGCCCCCGCCGGTGGCCTGCGGGCGTTGTTGCGCCTGCCCGTCTAGACTAGCGCGACTCGGTTGGCCCATTCGCCCCGGCGTCGGCCTCGGGCGTCGCTAGCAGCTTCTGTCTCGGACGAAATCTCGTATGAAAAAGTCGACCTCAGATTTTCTGGCAAGTTACCTGTCTCCTCGAACACCGCCAATTCGAGATTCCCAAAGTCCCTGACGTTGCTCGCGCACAAGTGAGCAATCATCAACTCAAAACTTCTGGCAAGGCCGTCCAAATGTTGTCGCAAATATTCAGAAATGGGAACCTCAGGGCTGGGGAGATTTCGGATGAACGACTTGTACTCAAGCCGTCACCCCCGGGCTTGACCCGGGGGTCCATCTTGTCTTCCAGCGGGCCTCGTCCTTCGACAAGCTCAGGATGAAGCCTCGGGTTTGATCGGTTTCCGTTGCCCCCCCTCTTCCGCATTGTGAGACTCCAAGCTTGGAGCATGTCCCCTCCACACCGAGGGAGTGCAACTGCGGTGGGCGGTCGGGCGAGGCGGTGCGTAGGCACATGGTCCAACCAATCAAGACGTGGGTGGCCGGATCAAGTCCGGCCATGTCGGGCCATGAAGGTTGTTGATCGCCTTGCACTCTTTTCGTCACCCCCGGACTTAATCCGGGGGTCCATACAGAAGTGAAGACAGCAGTTTGGGTGCAGACGCACCCCCGCCCCCTAACCCCCTCCCTCGGTGGGTAGGGGATTTTCGCTTTTGCACACACCCTATCTGAAAGGTATGGAGGGGACTGTTTTAGCTCACCGCCGAAGCACGCCGTAAGCGGGCGAGCAACAAGGTCGCGATCAGGGCCACGGCAATGGCAGGGATGGCGGCGAAGTTCACCGCCCGCCAATCCAGGAAATACAGAATGGTCCCCGACGTCAGCGACGCCACGGTGACCATGCCGAATACCAAGAAGTCATTCAGGGCTTGAACCTTGCCCCGTTCAGATGGCTCATAGGTTTCGGTCAGCAACGTGGAGGCGCCGATAAAGGCGAAGTTCCAACCAAGGCCCAAGGCAAACAGCGCAGTCCAAAAATGATAGATCTGATTGCCCGACAGGGCGGCGAAGATGGCGAAGCCCAGCAACACCGTGCCCGCCACCATGACCCGGTCAACGCCGAAGCGCTGGATAATGGAGCCGGTGAAAAATGCCGGGGCGAACATGGCCACCATGTGCCACTGGATGACGAACGACGCATCGTCGATGTGAAAGCCGTGGCCGATCATCGCCAGGGGTGTGGCGGTCATCAGCAGGATCATCACGCTGTAGGCGACCATCCCCACAAGAATGGCGATGACCAGCGATGGCTGATGCACAATGGTGGCCAACGGCCTGCCGCTTTGGGTGCGTTCTTGCGCCGAGGGGGCGGAGATGTTCAGGGCTGAAACCAGTGCCATGCCCACCACGCCTAAGACGCCAAGGATCAAATAGGACCCCAAGAATTCGGTGCCATCCACCAAATCATGGGTCCGCTTGGCCAGCTCCGGCCCGGCGAAGGCGGCGACGACACCTCCGGCGATCACAAATGAAATCGCTCGCGACTTGAACTGCGGCAGCGCCGCGTCGGCGGCGGTGAAGCGGTAAAATTGGGCGAACCCGGCGTTGACCCCCATTAGAAAGGTGCCAAGGCTGAAAACCCAGAAGTGCCCGATGGTCAATGCATAGGAGGCAACCAGCGCACCCGCGACGCCGACGCTGCCGCCCACCAGGAACCCCGCCCGGCGGCCAATCCGCTTCATCAACATGGATGCGGGGATGGTGGTCAGGGTCGTGGCGATGACCACGGTGGACACCGGCAGGGTGGCCAAGGCCACATTGTCGGCGATGGCCAGACCCACCAGGCCGCTTAAGATCGCCAGCATCGACTGGCTGGTAACCAGCGTAGCCTGGGCCGTGGCCAAGATGCCGGTGTTTCGGTGGGTGCTTAGAACGGTCATGTTGCTTTGCCGATCAGATTCACGCGCGTAGCAAGCGCTAGCGCGATCTGCTCGCGCAACAATTTTCTCGCCTCTGGGGCCGATCGAGCGAGCGGGCTTCACCCGACTGGCCACATTGCGGAGCAACTTTCCAAGTATGTGTTGGCAGGTATCACTCGCTCTTTGCCGTTTAGATTCACGCCGCCCTTCGGGCGACGATCTGCACTCAGCCGGCTAATTCCTTTGACCGGGCGGTGGCGGCAGCGACGGCGGATTTCATCAAATCAGGTAGCCCGCCCTCGGCCATCAGGACTTTCAATGCGGCCTCGGTGGTGCCGCCAGGGCTGGCGACGTTGCGGCGCAGAGTGGCGGCGGTATCCTCAGACCCCAGCGCCAATTTCCCGGCCCCGGCTACCGTGTTGTGGGCCAACGTCACAGCCAACTCTTCGGGCAGGCCAGCGGCCGTCCCTGCATCGGCCAGGGCCTCGATCAACAAAAACACATAAGCCGGGCCACTTCCCGACACCGCTGTGACCGCGTCCATTAGACCCTCGTCTTCGATCCACGCGACCTCGCCCACCGCCCCTAACAACGCCGTGCAAGCAGTCTTTGCTTCCGGCTTCACCCCCGACCCAGCGAAGGCCACCGACATGCCGCGGCGAATGGCCGCCGGAGCGTTGGGCATCGCCCGGACGATCGCCGCGCGGTCTCCTAACAGCTTTCTCAGCGCCGCGATGGGCTTGCCGGCAACAATCGACAGATATATGGAAAGCCCGGCATACCCCGCGAACTTCGGCGCGGCTTCCGCCAGAACCTGGGGCTTGACCGCCAGCACCACCCAGTCGGGCAGGAAATCATCCGCCAATTCGGCGGGGTCCGACACGACGGGGATCCCGGCGGCCCGGGCGCTTTCGGCCGTGGCAACGTGGGGCTCAACAGCGGCCAGATTTTCGGGGTCAAGGCCGGTGTCCAACCATCCCCGGGCCATGGCACTGCCCATCTTACCGCACCCCACCAGCAACAGCCGGCCGACTTCAAGGCTCACGCTTCGCCGACCGTTTCCAGCATGGCGGCTTGCACCGC
This sequence comes from Alphaproteobacteria bacterium, assembly GCA_047517625.1. Classification (GTDB taxonomy): domain Bacteria; phylum Pseudomonadota; class Alphaproteobacteria; order UBA2966; family CAIVPW01; genus JABHVE01. The sequence continues at coordinate 5,864 of JAKZSO010000015.1, read as the reverse complement.
ATCGGTTGGGGTCTTGCCGCCCCACAAGGCGAGCATAAAGGCCGGGTAGAATTTCTCGCACGCCCCCAAGGCGGCCTCCACCAGGTGCTCCAAAACGGCGGGCTCCACACCCTGAGTGCCGGTCATAACCGTATACCGGAAATTGACCACCTGATCGGTCGTGCCGAGATCAAAAAAGCCAAAGCCCATGTTTTCGTTGATCCGCGCCAACACCTCGCAGATGTTGCGGAACTGGCGATCGGGGACCGTGAAATCGTAGCCGCAGCGCAGGTGCAAGGACGCGGCCTGTTCCTGCCAGCCGAACCACAAATGGTATTGGGAAAAACTGCCGCCGATGGCAAAGGCCATTTCGGTGTCACCATTGCGCTCGAACGGCCATTCGTTGCCGGCAACAATGGTCTCTAAAGCGTCCAGAGGGTTCTCGCAGACCTCTAGGTCGTCAGCATAATCAAGTAACATGGGCTTAAAGACCCCTCTGGAAGAACGCGGGGCGAAAACCCACCTAGATTTAGTGTGTGGGGGCCGACCCGCTACCAGGGAAAGTACCCTGCCAGGAGATCGCGGGGGGCGCAAGGGCCTATGAGGGACCTCCTCGGCCCTAAGACTTCTTGGCCTTTCGGGTTTTTGCGGCGGGCTTTTTCTTCGCGGGCTTCTTGCCGGCGATCGCGGCTTCCAGTTCCGCCACCTGGGCTTCCAGCTTGTCGACCCGGCCCCTGGCTTCGGCCGCCAGTGCCTTCACCGCTTCGAATTCTTCCCGGGTCACCAGGTCCATGCGCGCCGCCAAGGCGTCCACCGCCTCTTTGGCCCGGACCTCGATTTCGGCCTTCAGGTCGGCCAAAGACCCCGCGGCGCCCGATGCGAGGCGCGCCAAGTCGTCTAACAGTTTGTTTTCTGTCTGCATTCCTCAATATATGCCAAAAAGACTTCCATGCCCGTTCTTTCATATTTCACGTTTCCGAACATCGATCCGGTCGCCATTTCCCTTGGCCCCTTGGCGATCCGCTGGTACGCGCTGGCCTATATCGTCGGGCTGGTGCTGGGCTGGCGATTGTTAGTGCGGCTGGTGCGTTTGCCCGACCCGCCGATGACCAAGAACGATGTGGACGACTTCGTCACCTGGGCTGTCGCCGCGGTCATCATCGGCGGCCGCCTGGGCTATGTGACGTTTTACAATTTCAGCTATTTCTCCAGCCACCCCATCGAAATTCTGTATGTGTGGCAGGGCGGCATGAGTTTTCACGGCGGCCTGATCGGCGTCATCGTCGCCGAAGTCTTGTTCTGCCGCCAACGCAAGCTGCCCCTGCTGCGAGTGGCCGATATGGTGGCCGTTGCCGCGCCGCTGGGATTATTCTTTGGCCGGGTCGCCAACTTCGTCAACGCCGAGCTTTATGGCCGGGTCACCGAGGTTTCCTGGGGCGTTATTTTCCCCACCGGCGGCCCTCTGCCCCGGCATCCCAGCCAACTTTACGAGGCAGCCCTGGAAGGCATCGTCCTGTTCGCGCTGGTCTACTGGCTCTACCGCCACCCGCAAGTCCGGGCCAAGCCGGGCCTGGTCGCGGGGACGTTCCTGATCGGCTACGGGGCCATCCGTTTCGCCATCGAGCTTGTGCGCGAGCCCGACGCCCACATCGGCCTTTTGAGCTTGGGTTCGACCCTGGGTCAGTGGCTCAGTCTTCCCGTATTGGTGTTCGGAGCTTATCTGGTGATCCGTGCCCGGCGCGCTTGACGCCAATACCAAGCCGGACATGAACGCCCATCTGCGCAGCATTATTCGCGCTGGCGGGCCGTTGACCTTGGAGACCTACATGTCCAAAGTGCTCACGCACCCGACCCTCGGCTACTACACCACCCAGGAACCGTTCGGCGCCGCTGGGGATTTCATCACCGCTCCCGAAGTCAGCCAAATGTTCGGCGAGCTCATTGGCGCGTGGTGCGCGCACACTTGGGCACAAATGGCCAGCCCGGAACGCGTTTGTCTGGTGGAAATGGGTCCCGGGCGGGGCACCCTGATGAAGGATCTGCTGCGCGCTGTTTCGAAGACAGAAGCGTTTGCCGAAGCGCTGGAGGTGCATCTGGTGGAGATCAGTCATCGTTTGCGCGAAATCCAACGCCAAACTTTGGGCGATACCTCCGTCACCTGGCACGAGTCGTTGGCCGACATTCCATCTGATGTACCGATGGTGCTGATCGCCAACGAGCTGCTCGACGCTCTGCCGATCCGACAATTCGAGCGCACCGTCCAAGGTTGGTGTGAACGCTTGGTGGATGTGGCCCCTTCTTCGCGCGACGACGGCACAACCAGCAATGGCTTTCGCTTTGTGTTGACGAAAGAGCCATCCGCCGCCGCCGCCATGCTGCCGCCTGAAGTCCGCGATGCCCCATTGGGCGCGGTGGCCGAAGTCTCCCCCGCCGCGGTGACCCTGGTGGCCGACATCTCCCGGCGCTTGCTGTCCCAGGGCGGCGCCGCATTGCTGATCGATTATGGCTCGGACAGCTCAGGGGCCCGGGATACACTCCAAGCCGTGGCCCATCACAAACCCCACCCGGCGTTGGCGGCCCCCGGCACGGCGGACCTGTGCGCCCATGTGGATTTCGCCATGCTCGCCCAAGCCGCGGCGGAGGCGGGCGCGGGCGTCTGGGGCCCGGTGACGCAGGGGTCGTTCCTCACCGAACTGGGGATTTCCGAGCGGGCCGCCGCCCTGCGCCGGGTGGCCACCGATGCGCAACACCAGGACATCGACAGCGCGCTGGACCGGCTGGTGGGGGCCAAGGCCATGGGCAGCCTGTTCAAAGTGTTGGGCCTCAGCCATTCAGCGCTCGCTCCGCCGGCGGGGTTCGGTTCGGCGTGAAACGCGCTCAGAAAGCCTCGTTGTGAACCAGCCATTGGTGAAAGGCTTTCAGGCCGCCAGCCTGGAGGGCATCGTGGGCCTAAAGCACGGCTTTTTCGGTCGCCAGGGGGGCGTGTCAGAGGGCGCATATAAAAGCCTCAACTGCGCGGCGACAAGTGCCGATGGCAGGGACTCCGATAGCCTGGAGAACGTCACCGAAAACCGCATCCGCGCCTGCAACACATTAGGCATTTGGCCCGGAGCTTTGGTGACGCTTCGCCAAGTCCACGGGGCCAACGTGGACATCGTTAAGGGTCCTGCGGACGGCGAAACGAGTCTGGCGGACGCCGGAATCAATAAATCAGCGATCCGGGAGGCCGACGCACTCGTTACCGCGACCCAGGGGGTTGCCTTGGGCCTGCTCACCGCCGATTGCGCGCCGGTGTTGTTGGTGGACGCTCAGGTCGGAGTTATAGGCGCGGCCCACGCCGGATGGCGCGGAGCGCTGGCGGGCGTGCTCGGCTCGGCGGTCGGCGCAATGGAGACCCTGGGCGCCAAACCCAGCCGCATCCAGGCGGTCATCGGCCCGGCCATCGGTCCGGCGTCTTACGAGGTCGGCCCGGAGTTCCCCACGCCCTTTCTGGCCCAGAACCAAACCAACGATGCGTTTTTCTCCGAAGCCTCAGGGCAATTGCGGTTTGACCTGCCCGGCTACATCGCCGCGAGGCTTTTGGAATCTGGCGTCCGCGCCCTGGACCTCGGCCATGACACCTTCGCCGAGGAAACCAAGTTCTTCAGCTACCGCAGAGCCACAAAGGCTGGCGAAAACGGAAACCCGGCCGAAACCGGCCGTCAGCTATCGGTCATTTGTTTGGGGTGACTTCCGTTAAGACCCGGCAATTCCTTTGACAGGATGCGCTTTCGGGGCCCATCGAATTTAAAGCATGCAGGCCCGTCGCCAGAATTGGCGGCATCATTTCAGTTCCGCACCCCAAGCACGACGTTCGTCGCGACGATTTCTCCAGCGCGGTAGTAGCTAATTGGTACTCTGTCATTTTCTCGGGTACCCCCCAATACAAGGTTGAGAGGTCGATAAAATAGATTTCATATCCGTCGGCATAAACGATAATATCACCAACGATCAGTCCGGCCCGTTCCGCTGGGCTCCCTGCTATTACATTTACAACCCTGGCGCCGCCTTCTGTTGGTAGTTCCAATTCCTGCGCCTGTCTGGGACTGAGCGCCTCAAATCCAACGCCAAGGAATGCACGATCATATGGCCGTTTGCGCGCATCGACGCACCATTGAGGTGGCTCTTGGTCAAGAAAAAACTGCGCTCTCTGTGCCCGCGTCATGCACCACGGCGCCGCATTCTTGAAGTATTCCACAACCTCCTGAGTGTCTACGAACGTGCGCCACACGCGAGCCGTGAGATCACTCGATGTGGTAACGACCTTCAATCCATCGGAGCTGAACCTTGCGCTAGTAATTGGCCCGTCGTGGGCGGCGAGTACCGCCAACACTGCGCCCGTCTCGGAATCCCAAATTCGAACGGTACCATCGTCGGATGCTGATATCACGCGCGCTCCATTGGGACTAAATCCGGCGTCGTCGATTGCTGTCCTTCCAATCGACAAGACTCTTCCGTCTGGAAACGTCCACGTTTTGGGAGAACCACCGTGGCCGCTCAAAACTGACAGCTGCTCGCCGTCGATGGCGCTCCAAATTCGAATTGTGTTGTCTGTGGAACTCGACAGTACCCTCAAGCCCCCTCGATCAAAGCTCGCTCTTCGCACTGGGTTTGTGGGACCACGCATCACAAAAAGAGGTGACCCAGAAATTACCTCCCACGTTCGTATAGATCCGTCCCATGATGCGGTCAAAATACGGTCGCCTTCCGGGCTAAACTCCACATCCGTGACTTCCGCAGAATGTCCCCTCAACACCACAATTTCCTGGCCCGTAGCAACCTCCCAAATCCTTGCCGCACCGTCGTCTGAGGCAGTCGCAACAAGACCACCATCGGGACTAAACTCCACATCGGTAATTTCGTCTTCGTGCCCCTGCAAAACGAAAAGATTTTCACCAGTCTCGACGTTCCATATTCTCGCAGAATGGTCGCGCGATCCGGTAACGATGCGGGCACCTTCCGGATCAAACTCCATATCAATAACGTCACGAGTATGTCCCGTGAGGGTGAAAATCTCCTTGCCAGTCGCAGCCTCCCAAATCTTGCCTGTATCGTCTCGTGACGCAATCGCCACGAGCAATCCGTTCGGACTAAACAGCGCCTTTCCTATTGAGCCTTGATGGCCAGCAAGAATCGCCAGTTCCTGTCCGGTGTCGGCCTTCCATATTCTGGCTGTCATGTCGTTTGACGCCGTTACAATTCGCGAATCGTCGGCGTCGAACGCTGCTTGCGAACGCGGGAGTCAGTTCCTGCCAAGAGAAAGTTGACTTAAGGACGCTTCCAGAAAATATGATGGTGTGGATTTTCGGCCGTTCCTGGCGCGCAATCCCTTTAAGTCCCCACGCCACTAGATGCGATCCAAAACTGTGTGCGACAATATCCAAGCGTTTGAACGGGGTTTCGCGTGATAACGCCCGAAGGTATCTCCTAAAGCGACGTGTAACAAACCATCTGGAAATCGGGATTAGGAAGGCGAGAAGAGAAAGATAGCCATAACTGTAATGGACAAATTTTACCTCGTCTTTGTTCGTCAGCATTTCGAGGCGTTCCTGCCAGTGCCCGAAGGTTCGGATACCGTGTACCGTCAACACGATGTGCTCAGTGACGTGCATTCTTGACCCAAGGTTTGGACTCAATAGATCCATAATGTTATCGCGAACATGTGGATAATGGCGAGGAAGTTGCGGCTGGTTTTTCTGAACCGCGTTGGTGCAGGCACTCGACGAGGTTGCGCGCGAAACCTACTGCCACCCGATAATCTGCTTTTATTCCCGGCGTCACGCCAGCCAACAAACCCTGAGGAGTAAGCCAACAAAGAACGAATTCGCTTCAAATTCCATTTATCC
>JAKZSO010000014.1:0-4143 GCA_047517625.1 Alphaproteobacteria bacterium | reverse complement strand
ACCTTTTTGGCGATGGCAATTTTCTTTTCGTGGCCGCCGAGGTAGCCGCCGATGCGGTCGGCGTTTTCGACCTCGGTATCCTGGAAACTGACCTGAACGTGCTCCAATCCCAAATCGCCGAGTTTGCGCAAACGTTCTTCGTCCAGAAGCACGCCTGAGGTTATGAGATTAGAGTACAGACCGACTTCGGTGGCATGCTCGACAAAATCCTCCAAATCTTTTCGAACCGTGGGTTCGCCGCCGGAGAAATGCACTTGGTGCATCCCCATTTGAGCCGCCTCGGTGATGACCCGCTTCCAAGACTCGGTATCCATTTCCTTGCTGGCCCGTTCAAGCTCCAACGGATTGGAGCAATACGGGCACTGCAGCGGGCATCGGTGTGTCAGTTCCGCAAGTAACGCCAGCGGTGCGTCGGGAGAATGTGTCATGCCACCAAGAATCCTTTATCGGCTAAATCTTGCAGCATCTCCGTAACGTCGCTGCAAATCGTGTTAACAGGGGCCTGAAACTTTTCAGCAAGGCTTTGCGAAATAGTGCTGATCGTAGCCGTTCCGTCGCACAGTTTCAGAACCTCGACGGCGATCTCGTCGGGCTCCAGCAGTCGCTCAGGCGCGAGAATCACCCACTGCTCTTTTGTCTTGTTGAAACGAAACTTCACCCCCCGCGGAAAATCGGGGACCGAAGTCTCGTCAAGAATTAGTCGTTCAGTCATGTTATTCGCTGGGGTTAAACGCGCCCGGCGGAATGTGGCCGTTAACATAAGCGTGTTGGAGACCATCTAATTGCGTCCACAGAACTTCGCACTTGAACAGCAGAGCATCACAAACTGCCTCGCGCTCTTCCTGGGTTTTGGCCTCACGGCGGACGAATTCAAGAACCCAGTCGGCGTCGCGGGGCGCTTGGTTCAGGCGCTTGCGAAAATAGGCCATCACATCGTCGGTGATGAAGGAATAGCTTTCCAACATTCCGGCAATACGCTCGCGGTGAATTCCCGGGGCAAAAAGTTCTGTCAGCGAGGACGCCACCGCTTCCAACGGCGTGTGGTCCCTGACGAAATGGACGTATGCGTCCACCGAGAATCGGGTGGCGGGAAGGATGCCCCGGGTAGAGGTTACCAATTCCCGGTCGAGGCCCAGTCCGTCGGTCAGCTTGTACCAGCGGATAATGCCGCCCTCCAATTCGCTAGTGCCGTCGTGTTCCTCGATGCGGTGGCGCCATTCCCGGCGGATGTTGATATCGGTAAGCTGGCCCATCACGCCAGCGTCCTTTCGGGGGATGGAGGACTGGTAATAATACCGGTTTAGAGCCCACGCTTGTACCTGGCCCTTGTTGAGCTCGCCACCGTGCAGCATGACGTGAAACGGGTGCAGGTTGTGGTAGCGGGTGGCGCCGATTTCGCGAAGCCGGGCTTCAAGTGCATCGGCATTCGGCATGTTTGGATGGCCGGAGTCACCGGTCACCGAGCGGAACGGCGCCGGCGCCGGCGGGACCGGGCGATCAATCATTCCCACGTCTGTCATAGAGTCACTCCCATTCCATCAAATCCGATTTCCCAGCCTGCGGCCTCGGTCTCTTTGCGCTCAGGCGATTGGTCGTCCAGGACCGGATTCGTATTGTTGATATGGACAAAAATCTTGCGTTGGATGCCTAAGTCGGCAAAGGCGGCAATGGTTCCGTCGTCACCGTTCAAATGCATGTGTCCCATGCGCTGACCGGTCTTCACGCCGGTCTTGGTGGTGATCATTTCTTCGTCTTCCCAGACGGTCCCGTCAACGAACACAAGCTCGGCTCCGCGTAGCAGCTCGGCCAATTCGGACGGCATCGAAGCGCACCCGGGCAGGTAATAGAAAACCTTGCCGGTTGCGGTGTCGGTGATGCGCAGGGCCACGGTATCTTCCGGTACCGATCCATAATTTTCTTTGGTGGGGTCTTCCAAAAACAAGGCAACTTTGCCCGGCACGGCAATTGGTTCCACCGATAGACCGTTGCCAATTCCGTCCTTGCCGGAAAGCATGGTGATTTCGCCCAAGGATAAGTCCCGGCGCTCCACGAAATCGGGGTTAAGAACCTGGTAAACGCTGTTACTCGCCAAAACCGAATGGACCCGGGGCGTCGCGTAGATGGCCAGGGGCTGACTTTCGCGCAAGTTCAACAAACCCGCGATGTGATCAATATCGGCGTTGGTCAGAACCACCCCCGAAATTGGGCTGTGGCGCAGGCCAATTTTTGGGTGCAATTGCGGATTGTCGTTGATTTGTTTGCGCAGGTCGGGCGACGCGTTGAGCAGGAACCAACTGCCATCGCCAGAACTGACCGCCAGGGACGATTGAGTGCGCTGTTTAACGTCGGGGTCGCCTGCCCGCGCGCGCTTGCAAAGGTCGCAATTACAGTTCCATTGGGGAAACCCGCCGCCAGCAGCCGAACCCAATATCAGAATTTCAAGCACGTGCCGTTACCGTTGAATGCCGGGCCAACGGGTTACAGCTCGGCGCAGGCGTAGCAGTTGATCTCCATGCCAACGGAAATTTCGGCGATGTGCGGTGTCTTCCAAGCCATGGTTTTCCTCTGTTAATGTCGGTGGTGACTCTCAACCGGCGGGCCGGATTTGTGCCCAGCGCGAGGGTATCCGTCGGCTTCGTCGATCCTATCTATACCTGGCATTGAGAATCGCCCAATGGCCGCCATAGGGAACCGCAATGGGGCCGCCATAGGGAACCGCAATGGCTTTTGGTCGGAACCCAAACCGAAAATGTTGGATTGGCCGGATTCAGCCAGATTTCAGGTCGAGGCGGCCTTTTCAGAGTCGGCGCCCGCCACCGGATCGATGGACTCCAGGAACGGGGGTATGCCTTCGATAGGCGGAAGTTCGATAGCGCTGCCGGCCTGTTCCAGAGCTGCGAGGAACGTCGCATAAGGTTCGACTCGAACGTACTGGCTCGGAACCAAGCCAACGATACGCCGTTCCGGCATATTGACCCGGTACAGATCCACATCAAAATTATTGGATTTACCAATACGCACCGTCAGTGCGGGCACCACTGCGACGCCGATACCTTCTTGGACCAACGACAACGCGACTTCGTATGTGCGGCTTTGGCTGATGACACGGTGATGGGGCAGGGCTTTATGGTACCACTGTTCCATGCGCCGTTGATGGGGCGTGCCAAAATTAAATTGGATGCAACTGTTCAAAACATTTCGCGTGGAATCGTCCAGATCCGCCCAAGAATCCTTGACGTTCGACAAATCCATTCCCTTTGGCACCGCTAAGACATAAGGGTCGGCAAACACGTCCATTTTGTGGAAAGACACTCCGCTGCTCGCCACGGAGTCTGCGGCAACGATTGCGATGGTGAGGCGCCGCCCATACAGCAACTCCAAAGCTTCTCCGGGGGAGACTTCGTGCACATCCAGCTCGACCCCCGGGTACACTTTGGCCATCAATCGAACGGCTTGGGGCAATAGAACCCGGGCGATGGAATTCAATGCACCCACGGAAATGACACCCCGGGCGCCTTCGGAGAATTCCTGCAATCCCGCCATCGCTTCGTCGACGCCCGCCAGGATCAGCTCTGACTTCCGCAGCAAAAATTTACCCGCGTCGGTCAAATCCAGCTGATTGCGGTTGCGATCGAACAACTGCGCGCCGATGCTCGCCTCGAGTTTGGAAATTTGCTGAGAAAGAGACGGCTGCGCCAAGCCGAGCAGCTTGCTGGCCCGGGTCAGGGACTCAGAGTGGGCGACCGCCCAGAAAATTCGAAGCTGGTGCAAGGTAATCATGGCGTCTCGCCGGAGGTACACGAATGGCCGGCACGGAGCAAGCCCACCCGGCCCCGCGACGGTCAACGGTGGTCAATATTGCAAAGAATGCGGGGTGTAGGGTAGGGTCATGGGCCATCAAAGCAGCCACCGACTGGGCGGATCAGCAATATGCTAGCCGGAAAATGCCCGAACTGCGGGAAGCCCCGAGCCCAGGAGTTTAACCCATTTTGCAGCCGCCACTGCGCCAACTTGGACCTGGGGCGGTGGCTGGATGGTCGCTATGCCATCTCCACCGAGGAAATCGCGGGGCCGATGGCTGCCCAAGGCCAGGACGACGACCAAGATTAGGGGTTATCCCAGTGACCAAGCCCCCCCATGGGC
>JAKZSO010000013.1:0-7444 GCA_047517625.1 Alphaproteobacteria bacterium | reverse complement strand
GTTTTCGCTGGGGCATCCCTGTGCCAGATGCGCCCGACCACATCATGTATGTGTGGATTGATGCGCTCACCAACTACATGACGGCGGCAGGCTACCCCGACACGGAATCTGAGGATTACCAGCGATACTGGCCCGCCGATGTGCACATTGTGGGTAAGGATATTTTGCGGTTCCACACGGTCTATTGGCCGGCGTTTTTGATGGCTGCCGGCCTGAAACCGCCGCGGCGGGTGTTCGCCCATGGTTGGTGGACGGTCGAAGGTGAGAAAATGTCTAAGTCAGCGGGCAACGCCATTCATCCGGCGGCCCTGATCGAAAAATATGGGTTGGATCCGTTGCGCTATTTTCTGATGCGCGAAGTGCCTTTCGGCAACGACGGGAACTTTTCCCAGGAGGCCTTCATCAACCGCGCCAACGGCGACCTGGCGAACGACATAGGAAATCTGGCCCAGCGCGTCCTCAGCATGGTTCAAAGCTACTGCGGCGGTGCGGTCCCAGAACCCGGGGAGCAGACGGACCACGACCGGGAATTGCTTGGTGCCGCGACTGGCATGCTTGACCTTGCCCGCGCCGCAATCGACCGCCAGCAAATTCACATCGCGATCAGTCACATCTGGGAGGTGATTGGGTCTGGGAACCGCTACGTCGACGCCCAGGCGCCGTGGAAACTGCGCAAGACGGACCCGGATCGGGCGGCGACGGTCCTGTATGTCCTTACGGAAGTCATTCGCCACATCGGCGTTTTGGTGCAGCCCTTGATGCCGGATAGTGCCGGGCGGCTGTTGGACCAATTGGCGATCTCGGCCGACGCTCGCGGGTTTGATCAATTGGGGGAGGGCGGGGCGCTGGTTCCGGGCACCGCTCTACCCAAGCCCGAACCATTGTTCCCTCGCATCGAGGCGGAGCCCGAGCGACCGTGAGACACCATGCTCGTCGATAGTCACTGCCATCTGGATTTTCCCAACTTTGCCGAAGATCTGGACGGGGTGGTGGCCAGGGCCAACGAAGCTGGCATCGCGGCAATGGTCACGATCTCGACCCATTTGGACCATGCTGAACGCTTGCGGAGAATCGCTGGGAAATTCGATGAGGTCTACAGCACTGTCGGCGTCCATCCCCACGAGGCCAAGGATCACAAGCACGTAACCGCATCCGAAATCGCGGCCCTGTGCGCGTTTCCAGAGGTTGTCGCGATCGGCGAGTCAGGCCTGGATTATCATTACGAGCACAGCCCGCGGGAAGATCAGGAAAAGTCGTTTCGCACCCACATTGCCGCGGCCCGGGCCACCGGCCTGCCGCTTGTCGTTCATTCGCGCTCGGCGGACAAGGAAACCGTGGATATCCTCGCCGATGAAATGGCCAAAGGCCCTTTTCGCGGGGTGATCCATTGCTTCAGCACCGGTCGCGAATTGGCGTGGGGCGCCATGGATCTGGGTTTTTACATTTCGGTCGCTGGCATCGTCACTTTCCGTGCGGCGGAAGAGCTGCGGACGACGGTGACGGACCTGCCCCTGAACCGATTGCTGCTCGAAACCGACGCGCCATTTTTGGCCCCGGTACCCAACCGTGGCAAGCGCAACGAGCCGGCCTTCGTCGTCCACACTGCCCGGCAAATTGCTGATTTGAAGGGCATTGCGGTGGACGAGTTGGCGGACACCACCACTGCCAATTTCTTCGACCTGTTTGACCGGGCGGAGCGGCCAACGTTGTGAAGGTCACCATTTTGGGATGCGGCGCCTCTGGCGGCGTTCCACGAATTGGCGGCAAGGACGGGGCTGGCAATTGGGAAGCGTGCGACCCCAACGAGCCCAAAAATCGGCGCATGCGGGCGTCAATTTTAGTGGAGCGGGGCGACACCCGGATCTTGGTGGACGCCAGCCCCGACCTGCGCCAGCAATGTCTGACTTTTGGCATCGATCGCGTGGACGCCGTGTTGTTTACCCACGATCACGCAGACCACACCCATGGCATGGATGATTTGCGCGGGATCTACCATGGCAGCCGCCAGCCCATTGATGTTTTTGGCAGCCCGGAGACCATCCGATCCCTGACGTCACGGTTTGATTATGCGTTCGCGCCGGATACACCCTCAGGCTACAAGCCCTTCGTCGCTCCCGTGGAAATCGACGGGCCATTTGAGGTCGGCGGAATCTCGATCACCCCCTACGGCCAAAAACACGGCCGGATGACTTCATTGGGGTTTCGTTTCGGTCCGATCGCCTATTCCACCGACCTAGTTGGCCTGGACGAGGCGGCCTTCGAAGCATTGCAGGGGGTCGATGTCTGGATCGTCGATTCCCTGAAATACGATTTTCACCCGACCCACGCGAATGTGGAAGTCGCATTGAAAATGATCGAACGGGTAAGGCCCCGGCGGGCGGTTCTGACCCACATGACTTCTCAGCTGGATTATCGCACTCTGGCCGGCGAGCTTCCTGAGGGTGTTGAGCCCGCCTATGACGGGATGGTCTTGGACGGCTAGAATCCCACATTCATGGTTTACGATCAGAGTCACGCGCCCCGATAATTTTGCGGAGCTTTGATTGGTTTATTGCGCGATCTGCTCAATTTTCCGATAATATACATTATGCGATTTTCCGTTTATTTTTCTCGTTCTTTTCAAGGTATTGTATAAACTATTGTTCACGGAAAGATATGTTATGACCGCTGCGTCCCACTCCCCCGCCAATTCTGAAATCGACTGTTTGCTGGAAATCATGGCCCAATTGCGGGATCCGGAAACCGGTTGCCCATGGGACAAAGTGCAAACCTTCGAGACCATCGCCCCGTACACCATCGAAGAAGCTTACGAAGTGGCCGAAGCCATCACCCAGGGCGACATGGATGGGCTCCAGAGCGAGCTCGGCGACTTGTTGTTCCAGGTCGTTTTTTACGCTCAGATGTCATCGGAAACCGGCGGCTATGCATTTGCCGACATCGCCCGGTCAGTTGCCGACAAGATGGTGCGCCGGCACCCCCACGTGTTCGCTGGCGCCGGTTGAGTCCGCGGACGCCCAAACCGCTGAGTGGGAAGCCCAAAAGCGCTCCGAACGTGAGGCAAAAGCCAAGGCAAAAGGAGATTTACCCAGCGTTTTGGACGACGTGCCAGCAGCACTTCCTGCTTTGGCCCGGGCTGTAAAGCTGCAAAAGCGCGCCGCCCGGGTTGGTTTCGATTGGCCCGATGTTTCGGGGGTCTTGGAAAAAATGGCGGAGGAAATTGAAGAGCTACGAGTGGAGCAAGCAGCGGGCAACTCGGAGGGCATGGCCGATGAACTCGGCGACGTACTGTTCGCCTGGACGAACCTGGCGCGGTTCCAAAAAATTGACCCGGAAACCGCTCTACGCAACGCCAACAGCAAGTTCGAGCGCCGGTTTCGCCGTACCCGTGGCGGCCCTCGCCGCCACGGGCCGCGCCCCCGAATCGGCGAGCCTCGAGGAAATGGAGGCCCTGTGGCAGGAAGCCAAGGAACGCGAGGCGCGGTGACGGCAGCTGATCCAGTGGTGATACGGGACTACGACCCGCGCTGGCCACAGACATTCGCTGCGCTCCGGCAAGCGCTCGCGGCGGTACTGGGTAAGACTGCACTCACCATCGAACATGTCGGCAGCACGGCCGTTCCGGGGCTACCGGCGAAGCCGATCATCGACATGGACGTGGTGGTCGCGGACTCGGGCAGCGTGACTGCCGCCGTGAAGATGCTCGAGTCGTCCGGATACCGCTTCAGAGGAGACCTTGGAGTCGCGGGTCGCTACGCGCTGCGAGCCCCTGCCGAGGCGGTACCACACCACTTGTATCTGTGCCCGAACGACAGCGCCGAACTGCGGCGGCATCGGCGGTTCCGCGACTTGCTGCGCGCCCACGAACCCACCGCCCGGGCGTATGCAGCACTCAAGCGAGACGCCGCCCAGCGGCACGGAAATGACCGCACCGCGTACACCGATGCCAAGAGCGCCTTCATCGCCCATGTGCTGTCCCAAGCCGAGGAAACCTAGTGACTGCCAGCAGCCACACAGTCATCGTCACGGGCGCCACCTCGGGGTTCGGCCGCGCTACCGCTCAAAAATTCGCCGAGGCCGGAGCCCATGTTGTTGTGGCCGGACGCCGGGAAGAGCGGCTCGCCGCCCTGAAAGACCAGTTTGGCGATTTGATCCATGCCGTTCCCCTGGATGTTCGGGATAATGCGGCGGTGGCCGTTGCGTTTTCCGACCTGCCGCCGCCGTTCGATGCGCCAACGGTGTTGGTGAACAACGCCGGGCTGGCCTTGGGGTTGCAGCCCGCCGACAAGGCCGATTTGGAAGAATGGACGCGGATGATTGACACCAACATCACCGGGCTCACCACCGTCACCCATGCCGTGTTACCGGGCATGGTGGATCGCGGCCATGGCCACATTATCAATTTGGGCTCGGTCGCCGGCACATACCCCTACCCCGGCGGCAACGTCTATGGCGCCACCAAAGCGTTCGTGCATCAGTTTTCGCTGAACCTGCGCGGCGATCTGGTCGACAAAAATATCCGGGTCACCTGCGTGGAGCCGGGCGCGGCCGAGACGGAATTTTCAGAGGTGCGCCTCGGCGATCGCGGCAAGGCGGCGGAATTCTACAAAGGCTTCAAGCCATTAAGCGCGGAAGACGTGGCCGAGGCCGTGTTCTTCGCGGCCACCCTGCCAGAGCACGTGAACATCAACGTCATCGAAATGATGCCCACCGCCCAGGCTTTTGCCGGGTATTCGATCAGCCGCGGCGGCGAGGCGGCGACCTAGGCTTCGCTGATGTCCGCCCGCTCGAAAGCCGGAAAAATCGTATCTGCCTCGGCCAATTGCGCCATAGTCAGGAATTCAGCCGACATTTCCAATTTTTTCCAAATTTCGGACACAACCGGGTTGCCGTGGGCGGCCTTGACGGCCTCGGCGGATTTCCACTCAAAGATTTCCAAATAAGTTCCATCTTTGGGCGATTTTAGAATCAGCACCGGGCGATCCGTGGCCAGATTCTCGCTCCGCAGAACGGCGACATGACCGGCAAGCAGATCGACGAATGTATCCTCCGCGTCCGGCCGCGGTCGGTAGACAGATATCGCTGTTTCAACCATGTCGAAATCCTACACCGGGACACGCTCAAGGTCGTGCAAAACCCCAAACAACAAGAAAGGGCCGGTCCAATCTGGACCGGCCCTCAATTCTTTCACGCTTTAGATTTACCGCACACGCAGCTAAATCAAGGGAATTGTCGCGCGAACAGATCGGTCCTGCGGACGGCCGAAATTACACTGAGTGCAGATCGTGGCGCGCCTTCGCGCCACGTGAATCTGAACGTCAGAGAAAAATGTCGGCCACGTGAAACTGATCGGCACGCTGGAAGTTAGAAGCCCATACCGCCCATATCGCCCATGCCGCCGCCGGGAGGCATGGCGGATGCCGGGGCGTCCTTCTCCGGTGCTTCCGCCACCATGGCTTCGGTGGTGATCAACAGGCCAGCCACGGACGCCGCGTCCTGCAACGCCGTACGCACGACCTTCGCGGGATCGATGATCCCGGCCTTGACCATGTCGGTGTACTTTTCTTTCTGGGCGTCAAAGCCACGGGCTGTGTCCTTTTGCTCCAGCAGCTTGCCGGCGATCACGGCGCCGTCCAGGCCCGCGTTCTCGACAATCTGGCGCAACGGCGCTTCCAAGGCCTTACGGACGATGCCGATGCCCACGGTCTGGTCATCGTTCTCGCCCTTCAGGTTCTTCAGGGCCTTTGCCGCGTACAGCAGCGTCACGCCGCCGCCGGGGACAATGCCCTCCTCCACCGCCGCCCGGGTCGAATGCAGCGCGTCGTCAACCCGGTCTTTGCGCTCCTTGACCTCCATCTCGGTGAGACCGCCGACTTTGATCACCGCAACACCGCCCGCCAATTTGGCTAGGCGTTCTTGCAGCTTCTCTTTGTCGTAGTCAGACGTGGTGTCTTCTATCTGCAAGCGGATCTGATTGCAGCGGCCGGCGATGTCTTTCTTCTTGCCGCCGCC
This sequence comes from Alphaproteobacteria bacterium, assembly GCA_047517625.1. Taxonomy (GTDB): domain Bacteria; phylum Pseudomonadota; class Alphaproteobacteria; order UBA2966; family CAIVPW01; genus JABHVE01. The sequence goes on along the minus strand of JAKZSO010000013.1, from coordinate 1,435 downwards.
CGAGATGATCGTGGTGTCTTCCTTGCTGAGGCTCACACGCTTGGCCCGGCCCATCATATCCAGGGTGACGTTCTCCAATTTGATGCCCAGGTCCTCGGAAATCACCGTGCCGCCGGTGAGCAGGGCGATGTCTTCCAGCATGGCCTTGCGCCGGTCGCCAAAGCCCGGGGCCTTGACCGCCGCCACCTTCAGGCCGCCGCGCAGCTTGTTCACCACCAACGTCGCCAGGGCTTCGCCTTCAACATCTTCCGAAATGATCAGAAGCGGCTTGGACGACTGGACCACGGATTCCAGAACCGGAAGCAGGGCTTGCAGGTTCGACAGCTTGCTTTCGTGCAGCAGAATGTAGGGGTCTTCCAGCTCCACCAGCATCTTGTCGGCGTTGGTGACAAAGTACGGCGACAGATAGCCGCGATCGAACTGCATGCCTTCAACGACATCGAGTTCGGTGTCCAGGCCCTTGGCCTCCTCGACCGTAATGACGCCCTCCTTGCCGACTTTCTCCATGGCCTTGGAGATAAAATCGCCGATCTCGGTTTCGCCGTTGGCGGAGATGGTTCCCACCTGGGAAATCTCGCCGCTGGTGCGCACCGGCTTCGAACGCTTTTTCACGTCGCCGATCACGGCGGCAACCGCCAGATCGATGCCGCGCTTCAGGTCCATGGGGTTCATGCCCGCGGACACCAATTTCAGGCCTTCCTTGACGATGGAATGGGCCAGAATGGTCGCAGTGGTGGTGCCGTCGCCGGCCTCGTCCGACGTGCGCGAGGCAACTTCCCGCACCATCTGGGCGCCCATGTTCTCGAACTTGTCGGCAAGCTCGATTTCCTTGGCCACCGTCACACCGTCCTTGGTGATCCGCGGCGCCCCAAACGACTTGTCCAAAACAACATTGCGGCCCTTGGGCCCCAGCGTCACCCGTACCGCGTTCGCCAGAATATCCACACCCCGCATCAGACGCTCGCGCGCGTCGTGCTCAAATCGTACTTCTTTCGCTGCCATCTATTCCTCGCCCTTGTTAAATTGCCGTTCAGATTCACGCCGTTCTTCGAACGACTATCTGCACTCTAAATTGCCGATCAGATTCACGTGGTCGAAATTTCGACCACGATCTGCTCGCGCATCAACTTTCGCACCTCAGCTGCGTCCTAATGCCGGCTCCAGGCCTATTCGATCACCACCGCCATGATGTCGGACTCCTTCATGATGATGAGGTCCTCGCCGTCGAGGTTAACCTCGGTCCCCGACCATTTTCCGAACAAGATCTTGTCCTTGGCCTTCACTTCCGGGGGCACCACCTTGCCGTTTTCATCCCGGGCGCCGGGCCCCACCGAAACGATTTCCCCGGTGTTGGGTTTTTCCTGGGCCGTGTCGGGAATGATTATGCCTCCCGGAGACTTCTCTTCCTCGCCGACCCGGCGTACCAGCACCCGGT
>JAKZSO010000012.1:0-6573 GCA_047517625.1 Alphaproteobacteria bacterium | reverse complement strand
GCTGGTGCTGGTGGAACTGCTTGCCAGTCTGGGGTTGCGCGGTTTCTTGCGCGCCACCCCGGGCACCTCCGCCACCGCCGCATTAATACTGGCGGCCCTTGTCATGGCCGCGGCTTTGGCCCCGGTTACCGCCCAAGCCCAAGACGATGGCGACGACGCATTTGCCCTGACGGCGGCACTGCAAACCCATTTGGCTTACGTGCGCACCGGCGACCGCGAAGTGGACCAAATGAGCGAAGCCGGACTGCTGGGCCTGACCCGGGTGATGGCGGCACGCACGTCGGTCGAAGCCGGGTTCCCGGTGGGCATCAACCCAGAGACCGACGAGCTGGCGTTTTTCCCAATTCTGTATTGGCCCATGACCGCGACCCAGCCGGATTTATCGCCCCAAGCCCTGGCCAAGCTCGACGCCTACATGCGGTTCGGCGGGACGATTTTGTTTGATACCCGAGATCAGCCCTCGGGAGGGTTCTCCGTCGGCGGGATAGGCGCCGGCACCCAAACCTTGCGGCGAATTTTGGGCCGCCTCGACGTGCCGCCCCTGATGCCGGTTGGCGAGGGTCATATTCTCACCAAGGCGTTTTATTTGTTGGACACCTTCCCCGGCCGCTGGACCGGCGGCCAAGTCTGGGTCGAACAAACCAACGCCGGGGCCAACGACGGGGTTTCGTCGTTAATCATTGGTGCGCACGATTGGGCCTCGGCCTGGGCCCTGGGCGAGGACGGCTGGCCCCTGGCGGCGGTGGAGCCCGGCGGTGAACGCCAGCGCGAATTCGCTTTTCGCTTTGGCATCAATTTGGTGATGTACATGATGACCGGCAACTACAAGGCCGATCAGGTCCACTTGCCGACGATCATGGAGCGCCTCGGCGAATGATTTCCGGGTCGAACCTTTTGACCGTGGCATTCGCGCCGCTGGTGCCCTGGGCCGTGATTTGGGGAATCGCGGGCGTGGCCGCGGCGTTGTTGCTTTTCGGCGCTTTCCACCGGGCCCGGGGCACGGTGCTGCGGTTTCTCGCCATCGGCGCGGGCCTGGCGGCGCTGGCTAATCCGGCGATCATCCAGGAAGAACGCGAACCGGTCACCGACGTGGTGGCCGTGGTCGCCGATCGCTCCCTCAGCCAGGCAATCGGTGACCGCCTGGCCCGCACTGACCAAGCGCTGGCCCAAATCACCGACCAATTGGCGGCCTTCGAAAACATCGAAGTGCGGGTGATTGATGCCGGAGCCGCCGATGGCGACACCGCCGAAGGTACAGTTCTTTTCGATGCCATCGACGAAGCTTTGTCGGATGTCCCGCCCGACCGGGTGGCGGGCGTGGTGCTGATCACCGACGGCCAGGTCCACGATGCCCCGGCAGAAGGCGCCCTGGCCGGCCAGGGCCCTATCCATGTGCTGGTCACCGGCGCCCGCAACGAAGGCGACCGCCGCTTGGTGGTGGTGCGCGCGCCCAGCTATGGCGTCGTCGGCCACCAGCTGGAAATGACCGTTCGCATCGAAGACACGGCGCCCACCGCCCAGGCTGGCGATGCCACGCTGGAAATCACCACCGACGGCGGCGAAACTCGGCGCTATGCAGTCCCGGTGGGCCGGGATACTGATTTGCTGCTGACGCTGGAGCATGCGGGCCAGACGGTGGTGGAATTGGGCACACCCGCCGGGCCCCAGGAATTAACACTCAACAACAACCGCGCCGCGGTGGTCGTCAACGGCGTCCGCGACCGCCTGCGGGTGATGCTGATTTCCGGCGAGCCCCACGCGGGGGAGCGCACCTGGCGGAGTTTGCTGAAAGCCGACCCGTCGGTGGATTTGGTGCACTTTACAATTTTGCGGCCGCCGGAAAAACAGGACGCCACACCCATCCGCGAACTGTCGTTGATCGCCTTTCCCATCCGCCAACTGTTCGAAGAAAAAATCAGCGATTTCGATTTGATCATTTTTGACCGCTACCGCCGGCGCGGCGTGATCCCGCAAATCTATATGCAGAACATTGCCCAGTACGTGGCCGAAGGCGGCGCGGTTTTGGAAGCAGCGGGTCCCGCGTTTGCCTCGCCACTGTCGTTGTACGCCACGCCCCTGGGCGGGGTGCTGCCCAGCGCCCCGGTGGGAATCGTCACCGAAGGCGGCTTCCGGCCCCAGATCGCCGATGTGGGTGGGCGCCATCCGGTCACCGCCGACCTGGCCGGCGCCGGCGTGCAAGACCCGGACTGGGGCCGATGGTTCCGCATCATCGATGCCGACACCAACCGCGGCGATATCTTGATGGAGGACGAACAGGGCCGGCCCCTGCTGATCCTGGACCGGGTCGGCGAGGGCCGGGTGGCCCAGTTGATGAGCGATCAGGCGTGGCTGTGGGCCCGGGGCTATGAGGGCGGCGGACCGCAAGCGGAATTGCTGCGGCGGCTGGCCCACTGGCTGATGAAAGAGCCCGATCTGGAAGAAGAAAGCTTGGCCGCCACAGGCATCGGCAACAAGCTTGAAATCACCCGGCGCAGTTTGGACCCGACGCCGCCGACACAAGTCACCGTCACCGGACCCAACGGCGAAACCCACATCGTCGCCTTGGAGCCCACCACCGGCGGGCGCGCGGAAGGCACCCTGACGGTGGACGCGGGGGGCCTGTACCGGGTCACTGACGGCAAGGTGTCGGCGATCGCCGCGGTCGGCGCGCTCAACCCCCTGGAATTCGACGATTTACGCGCCACCGATGCCGTGTTGGCGCCCCTGGCGGCGGCCACCGGCGGCGGCGTTTTCTGGCTCGCGGAGAACCCCGTCCCCGATGCCCGGCAAGTGCGGGCGGGGCGGACCACCGCCGGGTCCACATGGATGGGATTTCCCGACACCCAGACCTATGTCATTACCGGGGTCAGTCAGGTGTCATTGATGCCGGCGTTGCTGGTACTGACCCTTTTGCTGGGGGGTTTGTTGGTCGCCTGGTACCGCGAAGGGCACTAACCACGAATTCTCAGGGACACAAGAATGACCGATGCGCGGGATCAAAACCGGCCAAGGAAACAAAATGAATGACGAGAACACTGACAACGCCCAACCCAAGATCGCCCAGACCGGCCCGTATGAGGTCGAGCTAGAGGCCGGAAAACCGTATTTCTGGTGCTTCTGCGGCCAAAGCGCGAACCAGCCGTTTTGCGACACCGCCCACGTGAACTCGGATTTTGCCCCGACCCCGTTTACCGTGGACCAAACCAAGACCTATATGTTGTGTGGCTGCAAACGCACCGGCACCGCGCCGTTTTGCGACACCACCCACGAATCCTTGGGCGGATGACTTCAAATCCCGAGACCTACTCAGCCGGGATCTGCAACATCGGCGAGGCGGAAATACGCGCCCGGCGGATCCGGGGGTGGGCCAGCGCGGCCGTCACCGTCATCGTCTGGGTAGCCCTGGCCGCGTTTGGCGCCGGGGCCGCCTGGTACTGGGTTGTGGCGCTGCCGGCATTGGCCGCCGCGGTGGGATTTGTCCAGGCCCGGTTTCACTTTTGCGTCAATTATGGGTTTAGGCAGGTGTTCAATTTTGGCGCCATTGGGTCCGCCACCCGGGTCGAGGATGCCGACGACATTCGCCGGGACCGGCGGCGATCTTTGGAACTCATCGCCGTGTCGGCGGTGTTGGCGTTTGCCGTCGCCGCCGTTGCCGTAGCCACAGGCTAGAGTTCAAATGATCCCGCCAATGTTCATTGGCCACGGCTCGCCGATGATGATCCCCGAGGGCGCTCCGGGCCGGGGGTTTTTGCAGCGCTTGGGCGCCGAGATGCCCAAGCCCGCCGCTATTCTGTGCGTATCGGCCCACTGGGAAACACAGGCGCCCATGGTCAGCACCGCCGAGACGCCGGAGACGATTTACGATTTCTATGGGTTTCCCAACGAATTTTACACCATCAAATATCCCGCCCCTGGGGCTCCGGACATGGCCCGGCGGGCGGTGGATTTGCTGACCCGCGCGGGGCTGGAATGCGGCACGGACGCGGCCCAAGGTTTGGACCACGGGGCCTGGGTGCCGTTGCAATTAATATATCCGGACGCCGATGTGGCGGTGGCCCAGCTGTCGTTGCAGCACAATTTGGGACCGGCGTATGCACTGGCGGTGGGACGCGCTCTGGCGCCCCTGGCGGAGGAGGACGTGTTGGTGTTAGGGGCCGGAAACCTGACCCACAATCTAGGGGCTCTTATGGGTGAGTTTCAGTCAGGGGCAGGCGCCGAGCCCGCCGCATGGGCGGTGGCGTTTGACCGCTGGGTCGGGGATGCGGTGGCGGCAGGCCGCTGGCAGGATTTGGTGGACTATCGCCAGCTGGCTCCGTCCGCCGAAATGGCCCATCCCCGGGATGAACATTTGCTGCCCTTGTTTGTCGCTGCCGGGGTGGTCGGCGAGCAAGCCCGGGGCCGCCGCATCAATGATGAATTTCTGTATGGATCGTTCAGCCAGGCCGCGTTCGTTTTTGAAGGTTAGGTTTAACAGATCGAATTGGGAGGGCGATCAGTCTTCCAAGACGGATTTCCTGGCCACGTACTCGTCTTCGTCAATCTCGCCGTTGGCGAAGCGTTCCCGCAACACCCGTTCGGCGTGATCGTGACGGCCGTGGCGGCGATGACGGCGGGCGCGCGTGGACCCTTCGCCGTCTTGGGCTTCGTCATCTCCATTCCACCAAGTCCACAAAAAATAACCCACCGCGGCAATGACGATCAGCGGAATAAGGCTTGCCATTCCGTCAATGCGAATGGCGTGGTCAAAACCCCGGGTCAAAAAAACGACCGCCAGAGCCAGCACGACCCAGGGCACCCAGCGTCTTGCCTGGGGGCGATTTCCGCGTTCTGTACGATGTGTCATTCGAATAACACTCCTTTGCGTGCTTCGTATTCTTCCTGATCAATCTCGCCGTTGGCAAAGCGCTCGCGCAGAACCCGATAGGCGTGATCGCGGTTGCGGTGGCCGGAAAATCCCTCAGCTATGTTGTTGCCGCCCCACCAGCGCCAGCCGAAATAAACCAGCCCGGCGAGCACGATCCAGCCCAGCGGGCCGGTTGTCGCCATGTGCCCGGCGCCAAACACCATCACCGCCAAAAAGATCCAGAATCCGGCAACACAGGCGATCCATGCCCCGTTGTGGCGTACTCCGCCGTCTTCCATATCCTCGGTTCCCGTTGATTGAATGTCATTTCTAGATGAGGAGCGGTGGGATCAGTTCAAGACTGGTTGGGCTGCCCATTTATTTTGACGATTTTCACCGCGACATGGCCGTTCTTGATGGAAAAGCCCACATACCGGTATTCCACATCAAAGGCGTCGACGAATTCCTGGAAAGCGCGGAATTCGTGCTGCCGCCAATTAGGGAAATTGAAATATTCGTCGAAGATCACGATCGCCCCCGGCCGCAAGCGGTCGGCCATAGCCCACAACACGGTGCGGGCGGACGAGTACAAGTCGCAATCCACATGGAGCACGCCACCGGTCCCGGGTGGGCGGCTTTAAATTTGGGGATCGTGTCTTCAAACCAGCCTGGGTGAAGGCTGACGGAGGACGGCACCTGAGGAAGCCGCCCGCCGGTGGAGAATTTTCCCCGCTTCTCTTCGGTCCCCGCCCAGTCCTCCGGCAGCCCTTCGAATGAATCGAAGCCGTGGATGGGGCGCGGTGTCATCGCCGCCAGTTGGCGGGTGCTGGCGCCTTCGGCTACGCCAAATTCCAGGATCATACCTTCATCAGGGGCGCCGACCATGCAGTGGCTGAATAATGCCTTGCGATTGGGGTATAGCATGGCCTTGGCCATATTGGCTTCGATGTAATCGACCGACGACGCCCTGGCGCGAATCTGCAACTCGTACAGCAAATTGCGGGCGTAGTATTTGTAAAAGAACTTCCGCACTAAGCGCTCGGCTAGGCGATTGTCCTTTGATTTTCCAAACACAATAATGTCGCCCTATCCGTGGACGTCGCCGCGCGGCCAACCTAGGACAAAAGGGACCGGACGCTAACCCTTGTTGCTCAAATTCGTATTTTGGGCGTACTTGTTGGGTTGCGAAAATCGCTGGACTCCGCCAATGGAACGCTACGTCAAGGAACACCCACTGCGTGAGCAGCTACTGCTGGAGGTCCATGCCCGGCCGTTCGAGCCCATGGCGGCGCCCGTGCGCGGCTCCCACGTCGCCATTCTGACCGGCGAGTTGGCGGAGGATGAAGCGGCCGAGCATTTGGCCGAATTGTGCCGGCGCCTGGACGCGCCGCCGCCGACCCCGGATGCGAAACATTACAGCCGGGATTTGGGCCCGTTCCGCTTGCGTTGGGAACAACACACAGAATTCTGCACCTATACCTTCATCCACTCTGGCCCCTTCGACCATCCATTTGAGAACCCGGTGATCGAATTGGTGCCCAAAGATTGGTTGGTGACCTTGCCCGGGGAAGCGTTGGCGGCAATGCATTTTGCCTTGGAGCCAAAAGAAACGCCGCTGCGGGATATGGAAGATTTGTCCAAGCTGTTCAAAGGCGATCTGATCGTCGGTGCCCATGTCAGCGGCGGCGACGCCCAGGTGTGGTCGGATCTGCGCATGCATGATGATCGAT
>JAKZSO010000011.1:0-3862 GCA_047517625.1 Alphaproteobacteria bacterium | reverse complement strand
CCACTGAACTGGCTGTTGTGGTCGCCCGCGCCGAAGGTGAGGGCGCTCAGATTCACGCGGACGTTCCACTTGACCGCGATCTGTTCTTTATGATGGCGCTCAGATTCACGCGGACGTTCCACTTGACCGCGATCTGTTCTTTATGAGGGCGCTCAGATTCACGCGGACGTTCCACTCCGCCGCGATCTGACCTTTTGATGGCGCTCAGATTCACGCGGACGTTCCACTTGACCGCGATCTGTTCTAAATTTCTTTTTTGAGATCCTTGATGGCTCGAGTTCCCATGACCTCAACTTTTCGCTCAGCGCTCGCTTCCTTTTTCATTGCGATCTGGACTTTCGCCCTGATTTCCCCGGCCTTGGCGGTTGAGACCACCGCCAAGCACGCCATTCTGATTGACACCAGCACTGGCGCCATCCTGATGGAAAAGGACGCTGACACGGCCACGGCGCCAGCCTCCATGAGCAAGATCATGTTGCTGTATCTGATCTTCGAACGCTTGGCAGAAGGCAACCTCACCATGGAGGATACCTTTGCAGTCAGCGAAAAGGCCTGGCGCATGGGCGGATCGAAAATGTTCGTGGGCGTCAACACCCGGGTCACGATTGCCGATCTGCTGCGGGGGGTCATTGTTCAGTCAGGAAACGACGCATCCATAGTGATCGCCGAAGGCTTGGGCGGAACCGAATCGAGTTTCGCGGCGGAGATGACAGAGCGTGGGTTCGAGCTTGGGCTCACCAGCAGCGTGTTCAAAAACGCGACGGGTTGGCCGGAGGAAGGCCATGTCATGAGCGCCCGCGACATTGCCATACTGTCCATTCGCTTGATCGCGGACTTTCCCCAGTATTACCAGATTTTCGCCGAAACCAGCTTCACCTATAACGATATCCCGCAGTCGAACCGCAATCCTTTGCTCTATGACTTTCCGGGAGCGGACGGCCTAAAAACCGGCCACACCGAAGCCTCCGGATACGGCCTGGCGGCGTCGGCGGTGCGTAACGGCCGGCGGCTCATTTTGGTAATGAACGGGTTGGAATCGGTTCAGGACCGGGCCCGGGAAGCGGAGCGGCTGCTGGATTGGGGCTTCCGCGAATTTGCCAATTACACCTTGTTCGGAGCGGGGGATGTGGTGGACAACGCGCCGGTGTGGTTGGGGGCGCAGGCCACCGTCCCTTTGGTCATCCAGAACGAACTTACGCTGACGCTGAGCCGCTCGGCCCGTCGTAATTTGACCGTAAAGACGGTTTATCAAAGCCCCATTCCCGCGCGGATTGAAACCGGGACAGAATTGGCGAAATTGGTGGTCGAAGCGCCGGACATCCAGTCCATCGAACTGCCCCTGGTGGCCGGGGCGGATGTGGATCGGCTGGGCGTGTTCGGGCGCCTCCGAGCCGCGGTCGGCTACCTCGTTTGGGGTGCGATCACCCAATAGGCCGGCGCCGCCCATGGTCAATGGCACAACCAAAAACGGGCGCTTCATCACCTTTGAAGGGGGCGAGGGCAGCGGCAAGTCAACTGCCGCAACCCAGCTCGCCGCCACTCTAACCGCCACCGGCGTCGTGGTTCTGGCGACCCGCGAGCCCGGGGGCGCCCCCGGTGCCGAAGAAATCCGCGCCCTCTTGGTGTCCGGCGCCGTCACCCGGTGGGACCCCATGGCGGAAGCGTTGCTGCATTTCGCCGCCCGTAAGGAGCACACGGAAAATACCATTCGCCCGGCCCTGGACGCGGGCACCTGGGTGATCAGCGACCGCTTCTATGACTCCACCGTGGCCTATCAGGGCTACGGCCAAGGCCTAGGCCCAGACGCCATTCGCGCTCTGCAACGGCTGGCCTTGGGCGAATTTGCCCCGGATTTGACGTTCGTTCTGGATATCGCGCCCGACGACGGCCTGGGCCGCGAGGTTAATTCATACGTTGACGATGACACCCGATATGGCCGCATGGGCGAAGCATTCCATACAAAAGTTCGGGATGGGTTCTTGGCCATCGCCGCCGAGGACCCGAGCCGCTGCGTCTTGATCGACGCCTCCAAGCCGCTGGCGGAGGTTCAAGCCGCCGTTTGGAAAACAGTGGCAAACCGATTTGACGTGGCCGCAAGTGGCTGACGAAAGCCCGTCACCCGGTCGGCCCCGTCCAATCGGCCCCTTGATCGGTCACAACACTGCCGAAGAAGTGTTGGCCAAGGCTTGGACTTCCGGCCAAATGCCCAACGCCTGGCTGATTTCCGGCCCTGAGGGAATCGGGAAAGCGTCGCTGGCTTTCAAATTGGCCAGCCGCATTCTCACGGGCCAGGACAAAGGCGGCGATTTGTTTGGCGATATCCCCACCGGCTTGAACTTGGCCCCGGACGACCCGGTCGCCGCGTTGGTGGCCAAAGGCATTCACGCCGACCTGGTGGTTGTCCAACGCACAGCAAACGAAAAAACCAATCGGATGCGCGAAGAAATCGTGGTCGACGATGCCCGTAAAGCCTCGGCGCTTTTTTCCCGTACCGCCGGGGCTGGGGGCTGGCGGGTGGTGGTCGTGGACGCGGCGGATGAGCTCAATACCAACGCCGCCAACGCCCTGTTGAAATTGGTGGAGGAACCCCCGGAAAAAGCGGTGGTGATTTTGGTCGCTCACCGGCCGGGCCGGGTGTTGCTGACCTTGCGATCCCGCTGCCGCAATGTCCGGCTTGGACCCCTGTCGAGCGATCAAGTGGCCGGCGTTCTAACCGCACAGTTGGCCGAAAGCGGCACATCCCCGGCGGAGGTGACGGCGTTGGCGGCCCTGGCCGAAGGCAGCCCGGGCCGGGGGTTGAGGTTGACTGCGGTCGGTGGGTTATCCCTCCACGCTGACCTCATGGCGATTTTGGCGCCGCTTCCGGACATGGACATTCCGGCCCAGCACAAACTGGCCGATCAGATGTCACGGGGAACGAACACCGACAGCTACCGGGTTTTTGGCGAACTGCTGGCCGGTTGGCTAAGCAGATTGATCCAGACCGGGGCCGGGCACCCCCCGGCAACGACGCCACCCGGCGAGGCCCAGGTCACCGCGCGGCTGCTGCCACGGCGCAGCCTTGATCAATGGGTGGGCGTGTGGGAAAACGTCACCGAGGCTTTGGCCATCGGTCAGGGCCTCAATCTTGACCGCAAGCAGGTGGTGCTGAACCTGTTCTCCACTGTCCAGAGGGCGACCTTTGGCTAGCCGATCTAACCCGAAAAAACACCCAAAGCCATGGCCCCGCAAAAACCCTTTTACATCACCACGCCCATTTACTACGTCAACGACGTTCCCCATATCGGGCACGCCTATACGACGGTTGCCTGTGATGTTTTGGCGCGGTTCATGCGGCTGGACGGCCGCGACGTAAAGTTCCTGACCGGCACCGACGAGCACGGCCAAAAGGTGGAGAAATCCGCGGCGGCAAAAGGCGACGACCCCCAGGTCTTTGTTGATCGGGTGTCGCAAAATTTTCGGGATTTGACCGAGCTGATGAATATCTCCAACGATGATTTCATCCGCACCACAGAGGGCCGCCACCGGGAGGCCTCTCAAGGATTGTGGAACGCCATCGCGGCCAACGGCGACGACATTTATTTGGGGGCGTATGCCGGCTGGTATTCGGTCCGGGACGAAGCGTTCTGGGGCGAGGATGAATTGAAGGATGGCCCCGGCGGTAAAAAGATTGCGCCCTCCGGGGCCGAAGCCGAATGGGTGGAAGAGTCCACGTATTTTTTCCGCCTGTCCGCGTGGGGCGATCGCTTGCTGGAATTCTATGAAAGCAACCCCGACTTCATTTTGCCGGATTCTCGGCGCAACGAAGTGCTGTCGTTTGTAAAGGGCGGCCTGCGGGACCTTTCGATTTCCCGTACAAGTT
>JAKZSO010000010.1:0-5457 GCA_047517625.1 Alphaproteobacteria bacterium | reverse complement strand
GTGAAATCGGCGTGGCCGGGGCGGTGCTTGGCCGCGTTGTCGTCATAATCCTTGGACCGGTTGTCGACGTTGTCGATCATCATGCTGATCGGGGTTCCGGTGGTCATACCCTCAAAAACGCCGGACAAAATCCGAATCGTGTCCGGTTCTTTGCGCTGGGTGACGAATTTCGATGTGCCCGGTCGGCGCCGGTCAAGGAAGCCCTGGATGTCGGCTTCGGTCAGGGGAATGTTCGGTGGGGTTCCGTCGACGACACAACCGATGGCCGGTCCATGGCTTTCCCCCCAGGTGGTAAACCTGAACAGCGTTCCAAAGGTGTTGTCAGACATTCAAGGCCGCGTGTTGACCACCGCTGCAAAGCTGCCGGGTCATTCGCCGGAGTTGCCGACGGTGGCGATGTCGGGCGCATCCGCCCGCTTCATTCCATTCACATTATAGCCGGAATCTACGTGGTGTATTTCGCCGGTAACCGCACCGGCCAAATCGCTGAACAGATATACCGCCGCACCGCCGACATCGTCGATGGTGACGTTCCGGCCCAATGGGGAATTCAGTTCGTTCCATTTCAAGATGTAGCGGAAATCGCCGATGGCCGAGGATGCCAGGGTTCGCACTGGACCAGCTGAAATCGCGTTCACGCGAACGCTTTTCGATCCCAAATCCATCGCCAAATAGCGGACGCTGGCGTCCAGCGCCGCCTTGGCAACACCCATAATGTTGTAATGAGGGATGACTTTTTCGGAACCAAAATAGGTCAGCGTAAGCAAGCTGCCGCCTTGCGACATGAAAGGCTGGGCATGGCGACACATGGCGGTAAACGTATAACAGCTGGCCGCCAGTGTTACGTTGAAATTTTCCGGGCTGGTGTCGATGTAGCGGCCTTTTAGCTCGTCCTTGTGGGAAAACGCGATGCCGTGAAGAACAAAATCGATTGACCCCCATTCGTCGCCCAAGCTGGCAAAGGTTTGGGCCAAGTCGGCCTCTCGCGTGGCGTCGCACCGAAAAGTTAATTTGGACCCCAAGGATTCAGCCAAGGGCCGCACGCGTTTTTCCATCATTTCGTTTTGGCAAGTAAAAGCCAGTTCCGCGCCGTGGGCGAAACAGGCCTTTGCAATTCCCCAGGCCAGGGAGCGCTCGTTGGCGACCCCGGTGATGAGCCCCCTTTTTCCTGCCAACAAAGGACCGGCGTCGGTCATGAAAAACTCCCAGGGAAAAACAAACACTTGGCGCGGAGCGCGGCATGGTACACAGGATCGGTCCCCCGAAAAACCTATAGTTAATGAGCGTTCAGCGTTCAGCTGCGCGGGTCATAGTCGTTGGTTTTGGTCCACTCGGCGACGAAGGTGGACCAATCTGAATCGCTGGCATCCGGCAGCGCAACTTGAAGCCGCACATAATGGTCGCCAACCTTGCCACCCCTTCGCCGAATACCTTGACCTTTTAGGCGAAGTCGCGTGCCGGTGTTGGAGCCGTTGGGGATGGTCAGGGACACGGGCCCATGAATTGTTGGGGCGTCGATTTTTCCCCCGTGGACGGCCTCGCCAATGGTCACCGGCAGGTCGGCGGAGATATCAAGGCCCGATCGCGAGAACTTGGGATGGGCCGCCACCGTTACGGTGAGAATCAGATCGCCGGCGGCCCCAGCGTTGGCGCCCTGGTTGCCCCGGCCCTTCAGGCGGATGGACTGGCCAGTCTCGATCCCAGCAGGAATGGCAGCTTCGATCCGCCCTGAGTCGGTCGTGATTCGCCTCTTGGCTCCCAGCGCCGCATCCAAGAACTTGACCTTGATGCTTTGGTTTTTGTTGGCGCCACGAAAATCCGGGGCGCGCATGTGGCCACGTTTGGCACGGCCGCCGCCGAACAACGGTGACAGAAGATCTTCGAAATCCATGGCGAAGGCCTCCTGGGCGCCGCCCATTCCACCCATGCCGCGGCCCATGCCACCTCTGCCCCGAGCGCCAGGCTGACGAAATTTGGCGTGAAGCCTGTCGTTGCCCTCGGCGTCGATTTCGCCGCGGTCAAATCGCTGGCGTTGTTTTTCGTCGCCCAAAATATTGTAGGCCGCCGTGATTTCTTTGAAACGCTCTGCCGCTTTGGCGTCTCCGGATTGCCGGTCCGGATGGAATTTCTTGGCCAGGGACCTGTACTGCTTTTTAACGTCGAACTGGGCCGCGTCCCTGGGCAATTCCAACACTGAATACGGGTTTTTCATAGGTCAAGCAGGGACAAGGGACCGGGGATTATCTGGTTAGCGTTGGCAGCCAATTGCGCCGCTTAGAACTTGGGGCCAAGTCATCCGATGCGCAAGAGTTGCTCAGCGCCGTTCAACCCACATTTCCAGCAGTTCCACCGCCCTGGACAGGCGGAATTCCCGCCCCGTCCCTGTACATCCCCCCCAGCAGGAATTGCGCCGACGGGTCACCGCAACGCCGATGCCGTTTTCGTACATCAGGCCCAGATTGAATTGCGAAACCACATGGCCCTGGCGAGCCGCCAGCTCGAACCAATTTGCCGCAACGGCGTTATCTTGGGGCACGCCAATGCCCGCCAAGTACAAGTTTCCAAGGTTGGCCTGGGCCCGGGCGTTGCCGGCTGCCGCCGCCCGCTGGTACCAAAACACGGCCTGGGCCGGGTCGGGGTCGACCCCGCGCCCGGTTTGGTACAACAAGCCGATGTTGCGTTGGGCGGCGTCGTTCCCGGCCTCGGCCTCTGGCAGCCACTCCTCGAAGGCGCCAGCGAAGTCCTCCGCTTCATAGGCAGCGACGCCGGCGGCAAAGTCGGCGTTTGCCGGGCCGTGGCCCAGGAAAACGGCAAAGGCAGCCGCGCTAACGGCAAGAAGCCCCCCGCCCCGCCGCGGCGAGCTTAGGTCAATCCTATCGATTCGTTCGCTCACCCAATCGCCCGAGTTGGGCGCTGCGCCGTTTTGTTATCCGTCGGCCTGCTGGATTTCCCAGGTCCCATCCGGCTGGCGGCAGGCTTGGCCAAAGGCTTCCTGGGTTTCGCCGCCAATCGTAACGGTTTGCTGGAATTCGCGGCAATAGATGCCCGGTTGCGGCTGGGTGGTGTTCAAGGGAATGAAGGTGCCGGCATGGCCGTTGTCAGGATTTTGCCAGGTTGTTTCGGTGCCCTTTGGCGATTCGTTCAAGGCTTGCTCGGTGTTTTGAGCCATCAACTGCCGGTCCACATCGTCCAGTGTTCGGCCAATTTCGCCGCCGATCATGGCCCCCAACAACGTGCCGATTCCGACGGCCAACGGTCCACCGTCCCCCGCCTCTGCCCCAGCAAGGCCGCCCGCTATGGCGCCAAGCAAAGTGCCAACAGTTTCGTTTTGGCCCGCTTCCGGCCCACAGGCCGACAGTGGAAGCACGACCGCGGCCATCGCAGCAAATTTCCAAGGAGTTTTCATTTGCTCTCAACCTTTCCAATCGACGCAAATCCAAGGTCCTGGAGGGAAAGTATACATCATCGGCCAGGGGACCGAAATCCAGAGTCCTTCCAGGGCCGCCGACCAATAGCCATTGTGAGGGCTGGCCGCTAAGATAGCGTTACCGGCGAGGCATTGGACCGCGCCCTGTCGAGTACGAGGCCTATGACGAAGCCGGATAAGGCCGATCCAATCGCTATTTTCCGAGATTGGTTGGAAAAAGCGGCCCAGTCGGAACCCGTCAATCCCGATGCGATGGCTCTTGCGACTGTCTCTTCCTCTGGGGCACCGTCGGTTCGTATGGTGCTGTTGAAAGAGGCAGACGACCGGGGGTTCGTTTTCTATACGAACCTGGAAAGCCAAAAAGGCACAGAATTGGCGGAAAATTCAGCTTGTTCCTTGTGTTTCTACTGGAAATCCCTGGGCAGACAGGTTCGAGTGGAAGGCTTGGCGGTGCTTGTTGACGCCGCGGAAGCAGATGCCTATTTCGATAGCCGCTCGCGAAAGGCTCAATTCGGCGCCTGGGCGTCAAAGCAAAGCAAACCATTGACCGGGGCGCTGGAGTTGGAGAAAGCTGTCGCCAAACAGACAGTACGGTTTGCCGTCGGCAAAATTCCCCGTCCAGAATATTGGTCAGGCTACCGCGTGGTTCCCTCGCGGATAGAATTTTGGCGCGAGCGGCCGTTCCGGCTTCACGAACGCACCCTATTCACCCGGGACGCCGGTACCTGGGTCAGCGAAGGAATGTACCCATAACCGCTGATCACGACCTAGCGACTGAGCTTGCCAATACCCACGCTCGGTTAATGCGCCAGGCAACCTATGCCTCGGTGAGCGTGGCGGTGACGCTGATCGTCGCCAAGCTGGTGGTCTGGGGGATGTCTGATTCGGTGGCGCTGCTAAGCTCGTTGATCGATTCGTCCCTGGACGTCATGGCGTCCTTGATCAGTCTTTTTGCGGTGCGCCAGGCGTTGATGCCGGCGGACAAAGAGCACCGTTTCGGCCATGGCAAAGCGGAGTCTTTGGCGGCCCTGGGCCAGTCTGTTTTCGTCGGCGGATCCGCTGTGTTCCTGATTTTCGAGGCGGGGCAGCGGGTGCTGCGGCCTCAGGATATCGAAAATGGGATCGCCGCAATCTCGGTGATGGTGCTGTCCCTTGTTATGACGTTGGCGCTGGTCCAGTTCCAACGGTACGTAATAAAAGAAACCGGCTCCGTGGCGATCGCGGCGGATTCCTTACACTATTCCGCCGACCTGCTGGTGAACGCCGGGATCATTATCGGTCTTTTGGCGGTGACAGCGTTGGGGTGGACCTTGGCCGACCCGATCGTGGCGATGGCCGTCGCGCTTTACCTAATCGTCACGGCCTGGAGAATTTCCCTGCGGGCGCTGGACATGCTGATGGATCGAGAACTGGACGACGAGGCTCGGGACGAGATTCGGGAGATCATTTTGTCGCACTCCGAAGTGCACGCGATGCACGATCTGCGCACTCGGTCCGCCGGAGTCCATTCCTTCATTCAATTTCACTTGGAACTGGATGGCGACCTAAGCCTGTCCGAAGCGCACCGCATCGCCGACGAAGTCGAGAAAATGATCGCCAAGAAATTCTCCAACGCTGAAATCTTGATCCATGAGGACCCAGAGGGGCTCGACGAAGATCGCCCGGAATTCGCCTGAGGAACGGGCGTAAATTCCGTCCACCGGTCAGCACGGCGCGACGGTCGTGGTATTCACGGGCAAAATCCCGGGAATTCCGAGGAAAAAAACGAACGTACCAAGAACATCCTGGGCTGGCGAACTGCCCTGTGTGCCCCGGCCCCTGTGGGTTGGAAGCAATTAATCCGAGTTGACTGAAAGAAATGTTTTCAGTCCACACAATATCTAGTAGGTTTCACCCCGCGTTGTTACAATATCTTGAGACGACGTGGAATGGTTGAGTGGTTGTGCAAATGCCCTAACGTTAGGAAGTGAGTCGGACCCGATTTCCTTGGACACAGAATTGGCTTAATCGAAGTGTCCAAGGAGGACCGG
>JAKZSO010000009.1:0-4633 GCA_047517625.1 Alphaproteobacteria bacterium | reverse complement strand
CAATGTGGTTGGAGGTTCAGGAGTAGGTCAATGCCGGGAAAACTAACCAAGCGCCAAAAAGGGCCGCAAAAAGATTTGGACCACCAGCGCTATTACGGCGCCGCCGAAGCCGTGAAAATGATCAAGAGCGCGGCCACCTCAAAGTTCGATGAAACCATCGAAGTGGCCATGAACTTGGGCGTCGACCCCAAGCACGCCGATCAGATGGTCCGTGGTGTCGTTAATCTGCCCCAAGGGTCCGGGAAGACGGTGCGGGTGGCGGTTTTTGCCAAGGGCGCGAAATTGGACGAAGCAAAAGAGGCCGGTGCCGATTTGGTGGGTGGTGACGACCTCGCCGAAAAAATCCAGGGCGGCGTCATGGATTTTGACCGCTGTATCGCCACCCCGGACATGATGGCCGTGGTCGGCAAGCTCGGACGCGTGCTCGGCCCCCGGGGCCTGATGCCGAACCCTAAGCTCGGAACGGTGACCATGGATGTGGCGGCGGCGGTCAAGGCCGCCAAAGGTGGCCAGGTTGAATTCCGGGTCGAAAAGGCGGGGATCATCCACGCCGGCATCGGCAAGGCGAACTTTACCGAGGAAGCGATCCTCGACAATCTCAACGCCTTCGTTGGCGCCGTTTTGAAGGCTAAGCCGACCGGGGCGAAAGGAACATATTTAAAGCGCGTGGCGCTTTCCTCCACGCACGGCCCCGGGGTCTGGGTGGATACTTCCGGCCTTGGCCAAACCGACGCCGGTGTGGGAGCGGATGCCTAGGGCTTCGAGAAAAAGTTTTGTGATTTCACCGTGCGGCGCGTTGCCGGGCGGAGAGGTTAGTTTCGAATTTGCTGGGGGCACTTTGGCCCGCCAGCGGTGAGGTTAGTTTCGAATTTGCTGCGGGCACTTTGGCCCGCCAGCAAAATGAAGACCAGGAGCTTCGGCTCGGGTCTTCGACCTGTCCAAGACTGCAGGCGCTGGCTCAAAGGTTAGAGCTGGCTTAATCGACCCTGCACAGACGGGGGGTATGCGGCGCCGGGAGGGATTTTCTCCAAGCGGCGCAATGCCTCTGGGCAGGCGTTAAAGGGCGCAAGGATTTTTGGGCCTTAACGCAACCGGGCCAATGCGGTGGTAACACTCAATTGGCCCCTCAGACGGAGACGGAACGTGGACCGGGCAGAAAAAGAAGCGTTCGTCAAGCAAATGAAGGAAACCGTGAGCGGCGCCAACGTCATTGTTATCGCGCATTACAGTGGCCTGAATGTTGTGGAAATGAACGAGTTGAGAAACCGGATGCGGGAAGCGGGGGCGCAGTTTCGCGTCACCAAGAACCGCCTGACCAAGCTGGCGTTAGAGGGAACTCAGTACGCCGGTATCGCCGACATGTTCGTCGGCCCCACGGCCATCGCCTTTTCCGATGACGTGGTGGCACCGGCCAAGGTGGCGGTGGAGTTCTCCAAGACCAATGAAAACTTGGTCGTTGTTGGCGGCGCCATGGGTGAAGACCTGCTCGACGAAGCCGCTGTGAAAGCCTTGGCGGCTTTGCCGTCTTTGGACGAATTGCGGGCGACGCTGGCGGCGCTGGTCAACACACCGGCGACACGCATTGCAGGTGTGCTTGCGGCCCCTGCCGAGCAACTTGCCCGGGTGTTCAGCGCCTATGGCGACACTGGCTAACCGCATCCCGGATAGCATTGTTGTTTTTGAAAATTATCTGACCTAAGGAGACCAAGACATGGCAACCGATCTGGAACAGATTGCAGGCGACCTTTCGAAATTGACGGTAATGGAAGCCGCCGAGCTGTCGAAAATGCTGGAAGAAAAATGGGGCGTTTCCGCGGCGGCTCCGGTGGCTGTCGCGGTGGTGGCCGGCGGCGGCGAAGCGGCGGTCGAAGAACAAGATTCCTTCGACGTTGTCTTGGCCAATTTTGGCGAAAAGAAAATCAATGTCATCAAAGAGGTCCGCGCCATGACCGGCTTGGGGCTGAAAGAGGCCAAGGATTTGGTTGAAGCAGCGCCCAAGGCCGTGAAGGAAGGGGCTTCAAAGGAAGACGCCCAGAAGTTCAAGGAACAGCTTGAAGCGGCGGGCGCGACGGTCGAGCTCAAGTGAGGCGGGGGCTGCCCCAGTAAAGCTGCCTCGGCGGCGTTCGCGGCAGCCTTCTTGGGCCGTTTGGCCTTGGGCGAGGCCTTTGAAGTTTTGACGTTTTGACGTTTTACGAAGAATGAGGATTAAGCATGCCACTTTCGTTCACTGGCCGTAAGCGGGTCCGGCGTTCCTTTGGCCGCATTAAATCCGCGGTGCCGATGCCGAATTTGATCGAGGTTCAAAAAAGCTCCTACGACCAATTCCTGCAGAGCGGCCTGCCGACATCGGAACGCAAAGACGCCGGACTGCAAGGCGTTTTCAAATCGGTGTTTCCGATCTCGGACTTCTCTGGGACGGCGTCGTTGGAGTTCGTCGATTACGAGCTCGAAGAGCCAAAATACGATGTTGAGGAATGCCAGCAGCGGGGCATGAATTACGGCGCGCCGCTAAAGGCGACCCTGCGTCTGGTGGTGTTCGAAGTCGATCCCAACACCGGCGCCCGCAACATGCTGAACGTCAAGGAGCAGGACGTCTACATGGGCGACATGCCGTTGATGACGGAGTACGGCACCTTCATCGTCAACGGTACCGAGCGCGTCATCGTCAGCCAAATGCACCGGTCCCCGGGCGTGTTCTTTGACCACGACCGTGGCAAGACTCATTCGTCCGGCAAGTTGCTGTTCACCGCGCGGATCATTCCGTACCGGGGCAGCTGGCTCGATTTCGAATTCGATGCAAAGGACATTGTCCATGTGCGCATCGACCGCCGCCGCAAACTGCCGGTGACGACGCTTTTGTACGCGCTCGGTCTGTCGGCCGAAGACATGATGGAGCATTACTACGATTGGATTCCGATCAAGCGCGACAAAAAGGGCTGGCGTTCGGCGTTCGACCCGGAAGCGATGCGTGGCCTGAAGCTGGTCATGGATCTGGTCAACGCCAAGAACGGCAAAGTGGTGGCCGAGGCCGGCACCAAAATGACCACCCGCCTGGGCCGCAAATTGGTTGACGGTGGCCTGAAGGAAGTTCTGGTTCCGTCCAGCGAGCTGATTGGCCGCTTTGTGGCGCGCGACATCGTTAACGAGGAAACCGGCGAGATTTATGTGGAAGCCGGTGACGAGTTGATCGAAGAGACGATCGCCGCGCTGGAAGAAGCCGGGGTCACCCGGGTCGATACCCTGGACGTCGATCACATAAATGTCGGCGCCTACATCCGCAACACCTTGGCCGTGGACAAACCCACATCGAAGGAAAAGGCCCTGGTGGAGATTTACCGGGTGATGCGGCCGGGCGAGCCGCCGACCGTGGAGACCGCCGAAAAGCTGTTCTACGACATGTTCCTGAGCCCGGCGAAAATGGGCTTTGCCGAAGTCGAAGCGCGTCTAGATCCGGACCCCAGGGCAAAGGTTGTGGCCTCGTTGGTCAAAACCGATGTGGACGGCTTGGCGTGGGTCATGGACGTGGCCAATGGCTGGGTCAAACTGGTGGTCTCCGGCGGTGATTCCCGGGGCGGGCTAACGGGTGGCACCTATTGGGTCAAGGAAACCGATGTCCTGATCCAGCCGTCCGAACGCTATGACCTGTCGGCGGTCGGCCGGGTGAAAATGAACTCCCGGCTGCAGTTGGAAACCCCGGATCATGTGCGCAGCCTGCGGGCGCCGGACATTTTCGCCGTGGTGAAAACCCTGGTTCATCTGAAGGATGGCAAGGGCGACATTGACGATATCGACCACTTGGGTAATCGCCGGGTGCGCTCGGTGGGCGAGCTGCTGGAAAATCAGTACCGCATTGGCCTTCTGCGCATGGAGCGGGCGATCCGCGAGCGCATGAGCTCGGTGGAAATCGACACCGTTGTTCCCCACGATTTGATCAACGCCAAACCGGCGGCGGCGGCGGTGCGCGAATTTTTCGGCTCCAGCCAGCTTAGCCAGTTCATGGATCAAACCAATCCGCTCAGCGAGATCACCCACAAACGCCGCTTGTCGGCGCTGGGGCCGGGCGGCCTGACCCGGGAACGTGCGGGCTTTGAAGTCCGTGACGTGCACCCCACCCATTATGGCCGTATCTGCCCGGTGGAAACCCCCGAAGGCCCGAATATCGGTCTGATCAACAGCCTTGCAACCTATGCCAAGGTGTCCAAATACGGGTTCATCGAAACCCCGTACCGGCGGGTGCAAAAGGGCGCGGTGACCAATGACATGAGCTACATGTCGGCGATGGAAGAGGGCCGCTACACCATCGCGCAATCCAATGCACCGCTGGACAACAAAGGCAGATTCACCGAAGACCTGGTCAGCTCCCGGGCAGCCGGCGATTTCGTTATGACCGCCCCGGACCAGCTCGACTATGTGGATGTTAGCCCCAAGCAATTGGTGTCCGTGGCGGCGGCGCTGATTCCGTTTTTGGAGAACGATGACGCCAACCGGGCGTTGATGGGATCGAACATGCAGCGCCAAGCGGTGCCGCTGATCCGGTCGGAACCGCCGATCGTCGGCACCGGCATGGAAGAGGCGGTGGCGCGTGGTTCGGGCGCCACCATCATCGCCAAGCGGTCGGGGCTGATCGACCAGG
>JAKZSO010000008.1:0-12760 GCA_047517625.1 Alphaproteobacteria bacterium | reverse complement strand
GGTCGACATGCCCCGGCCCGACGGGTCCGACGGCATTCCCGGGGTGATCGTGCCGCGCAAGGTGGTGAACGAGCTGTACCGGCTGATCGAAGATTTGGACGGCGCGGTGACCGTGTCGCTCAGCGAGGACAAAATCCGCATCGAGTTCGGCGAAACGGTGTTGTCGTCCAAGCTGATCGACGGCACCTTCCCCGATTACCAGCGCGTGATTCCCGAAGGCAACGACAAGACCTTGTCGGTGACCGCCAAGGATTTCATCGAAGCCATCGACCGGGTCGCCACAGTGTCCACGGAAAAATCCCGGGCGGTGAAAATCGCTGTTGAAAAAGGCAAAGCCGTGCTGTCGGCCTCCTCGTCTGACAACGCCAGCGCGACCGAAGAATTGTCCGTGGACTATGGGTCTGAGCCCATGGAAGTCGGCTTCAATTCCAAATACCTGATCGACATTTTGCAGGAATGCGAAGGCGACGAGGCCCAGTTCATTCTGGCGGACGCGGTCTCCCCCACCATTGTTCGGGATGGCGCGGACGAGGCCGCGTTGTACGTTCTGATGCCCATGCGGGTGTAGCGGTGCTGGCTCCTGCCTTGGCAAACTTCGCCGGCCCAGCGGACCCGCCTGCCGCCCTCGAAATTGGCGGCGCGGACCCTGCTGTCACCCGGCTGGTACTGACTGAATTCCGCAATTATCAAAGCCTGACGCTGGATGTACCAGCCCAGTCGGTGGTGCTCACCGGGCCCAACGGCGCTGGCAAAACCAATTTGCTGGAAGCCCTTTCGCTTTTGGCCCCGGGTCGCGGCTTGCGCCGGGCCAAACTGGCGGATTTCACCCGCACTCAATCCGCGGGGGTTGCGACAGCGAAGTGGGCTGTTGCGGCGCAAATAACTAAGGGCGGCGATACCGTGCGTATCGGCACCGGAGTCGAAGCAAGCCAGCAGGATGACCGGGGGTCGGCGGCGCCGGCCGAGCGCCGGGTCGTGCGCATTGACGGCCAGTCGGCCCGGGGCCCGGCGGCATTGGCGGAGATCGCGGCGGTACGCTGGCTGACCCCGCAAATGGATCGGCTTTTTGTCGACGGCGCCAGCCATCGGCGGCGGTTTTTGGACCAAATAACCGGCGGTTACGACACCAACCACGGGGCCCGGGTTTCGGCCTATGACCGCACACTGCGCCAACGGTCGGCGTTGCTGCGCGCAGGCCAGGGCGATCGCACCTGGCTCAGCGCCTTGGAAGAAACCATGGCCGAGTTGGGCATCGCCATTGCCGCGGCCCGGCGCGATGTGGTTGGGCGCCTGTCGGCGGCCATGGCAGATGGCGGCGAAATTCACCCGGGCGCCCGGCTGGCGGCCCACGGGGACGTGGAAAATTGGCTGGATAACCACCCTGCTCTGGCGGCGGAAGGCAATTTTCGTGAGGCGCTGGAACACGGCCGGGATCAAGACGCCACGACCGGAGGTGCTTCAACCGGCCCCCACCGCAGCGATTTGGCGGTGTGGCAGGCCGCCAATGATATGCCGGCCCATCAATGCTCCACGGGAGAGCAAAAGGCGATCCTGATCGCCTTGGTGCTGGCCGATGTGCGCCTGCTGGCATCCTCCACGGGGTTCGCCCCGGTGGTGCTGTTGGACGAAGTGACGGCCCACCTGGACGAAGATCGCCGGGGGGTTCTGTATGACCTGATTTTGGCCTCGGGCGCCCAGATTTGGGCGACCGGCACCGACGCCAAGATGTTCCGGGCCCTGGAAAACCGGGCGCGGTTTTTGGAAATTAACGCGGGCCAGATGGTATGAGCGAGAGCGCCCAAACCAACATCGACCCCGAAGTCGAAGATTACGGGGCGGAATCCATCAAGGTCTTGAAGGGCCTGGATGCGGTGCGCAAGCGCCCGGGCATGTACATCGGCGATACCGACGATGGCTCGGGGCTCCACCAGATGATTTACGAAGTTGTCGACAACGCAGTGGACGAGGCCCTGGCCGGGTTCTGCGATGAAGTCGAAATCATCTTGAACCCCGACGGCACGGTCACGGTGCGCGACAACGGCCGCGGCATTCCCACCGGCATCCACGAAGAGGAAGGCATCTCCGCGGCCGAGGTCATCATGACCCACCTCCATGCCGGCGGAAAATTCGACCAGAACAGCTACAAAGTCTCCGGCGGCCTGCACGGGGTCGGGGTGTCGGTGGTCAACGCACTGTCCAAGACGTTGGAACTGCGCATTTTCCGTGGGGGCAAAGAGCACTGGATGAAGTTTGCCGACGGCAACCCGGAAAGCCCGTTGGCAGTGGTTGGCGATGCTGGCGAGCGCACGGGAACCGAAGTCCGGTTTTTGGTGTCGGACAAAACCTTCACCAACGTCGAATACGACCGTGCGACCCTGGAACACCGGCTGCGGGAATTGGCGTTTTTGAATTCAGGCCTGAACGTCATTTTGGAAGATGCCCGGGGCGTGGACCCGGTGCGCGCGCACTTCCATTACCAAGGCGGAATCGAAGAATTCGTGGTGTATCTGGACCGCAAGAAGACCGCCATTCACGCCCCGCCGATCACCATTATGGGAAAAAAGGATCTGGCGGAAGTCGAACTGGCATTGCAATGGAACGACAGCTATCACGAAAATGTTCTGTGCTTCACCAACAACATCCCCCAATCCGATGGCGGCACCCATTTGGCGGGGCTGCGGGCGGCGCTGACCCGGACGGTGAATAATTACGCCGCCGGCACCGGCATGGCCAAGAAAGACAAGGTCCACCTGACCGGCGATGATGCCCGGGAAGGCTTGACCTGTGTGCTTTCGGTCAAACTGCCGGACCCCAAGTTTTCCAGCCAGACCAAAGCCAAGCTGGTGTCTTCGGAAGTCCGCCCGATCGTCGAAAGCGTGGTCGCCGATCATTTGGGGGAATGGTTTGAAAAACACCCGGCCGAAGCCAAGGCTGTGATCGCCAAGGTGTCCGAGGCCGCGGCGGCGCGTGAGGCAGCGCGCAAGGCGCGCGAGCTTACCCGGCGGAAAAGCGCCCTGGATGTGTCGAACCTGCCCGGCAAGCTGGCGGACTGCCAGGAACGCGATCCGGCGAAATCCGAAATCATCCTGGTGGAGGGGGAATCCGCCGGCGGTACCGCGAAACAGGGCCGCGACCGCCGCATCCAGGCGGTGTTGCCCCTGAAAGGCAAGATCCTCAATGTCGAACGCGCGCGGTTTGACAAGATGCTGGGTTCGGTGGAGATCGGTACACTGATTACCGCGTTGGGCACCGGGATCGGCGAGGAATTCGACATCGAAAAAGCCCGGTACCACCGCATCATCATCGGCACCGACGCCGACGTGGATGGGGCCCACATCCGCACATTGCTGTTGACGTTTTTTTACCGGCAGATGCGGCCCCTGATCGATGCCGGCTACGTCTACATTGCCCAGTCGCCCCTGTATAAAGCCACCCGGGGCAAATCCGAGGTCTACCTGAAAGACGAGCGGGAGTTGGAAAATTACCTGATCAAGTCGGGATTGGAAGACGCGGTTCTGTCTGTCCATGGCGGCGCCGAGCGTTCCGGCGCCGATTTGGCCGAATTGGTGGAGCACGCCCGCATTGTCCGCAAGCTGTTACAGGGGGTGGCCCAGCGCTATTCGACCGCGGTGGTGGAACAGACCGCCATCGCCGGGGCGCTTAACCCCGAAGCCCTGGCCGATCCGGATCAGGCCAAAGGGACGGCGGAATACGTGGCCAAGCGCCTAGATCAACTGGCGCCGGAAACCGAGCGCGGCTGGCAAGGCGAGCCCACTGCCGATGGCGGCCTGAAATTCACCCGCATGGTGCGCGGCGTGAAAGAGGCGGAAGTCATCGACGGCCGGCTGATTGGCTCGGCAGAGGCCCGCAAACTGGATGAACAGGCCTCGGAGCTTCAAGCCACCTATCTGACGGCGGCGACGCTCCGGCGCAAGGCCGAGGCAACAACGGTGCTGTCCCCGACCCAATTGCTAGACACGGTATTCGCAGCGGGCCGCAAGGGCCTGACGATCCAGCGCTACAAAGGCCTGGGTGAAATGAACGCGGATCAGCTATGGGAAACCACCCTGGACCCCGATGCCCGCTCGCTGCTCCAAGTGAAAATCGGCCACAAAGACGAGGCCGACGACGTGTTCACCACCTTGATGGGGGACGAAGTGGAGCCGCGCCGAGTGTTCATTGTTGACCACGCCCTGGAAGTCGCGAATTTAGATATCTAGGCCGCTCGTTGGTGCCCGTCCCTCATACTTCGACGGGCTCAGCATGAGGGTGGCTGCATCGCCTCACCCTGAGCTTGTCGAAGGGCGGGGCGTCTTCTAGCAACCAGAACTGTCTAGAGAATATCCCGAAGGCGCTCGACCATCTCGTCCAAGGGGGTGGCGTGGGTGAAATGGGCCACGTATTGGCCGCCCGGCCCCATGACGTAAATGATCGACGTGTGCTCCATCAGATAATATTCGGGCGCTTCCGCGCCGCCGACCCGGCCATAAAACACCCGAAACGCCAAAGCCGCCTGGGCGATTTGTTCCGGGGTTCCGGTCAGCGCCATCAGCCGCGGGTGAAAATGCGTGGCGTACTCGGCCATCACCGCGACCGTGTCGCGTTCAGGATCGATGGTGATCAGATAGGGCACGACCTCGTCTGCCCGGCCGCCCAGGGCGTCCAACGTGGCGGCGATGGTTTGCTGGATCACGGGGCAAACATCGGGGCAAAAAGTGTAGCCAAAGGTCACCAGTGAATAGTGGCCCAACAAGGCGTCCTGGGTGATCGGTGAACCGGTCTGATCGGTCAGGGCAAACGCGCCGCCGATCAAGGCGCTGGTGCTCTGCGCCGAGGTTTGGCTCGTGCCGGCGGCAAATTGGCCGCTGACAATACCGCCGTAAATGGCCCCGGCTATCACCGCCAATCCTAAAATAACAACGATGACGGTGCGATTCATCTGGTCACCCGTGGACGCCCGACCAAAAACATACTGGCCCCCGCCGGACAAACAAGTAAATCCGCGCGACATGCCCGATGGAGCGTGGGATATGGTGGGCCGATGGCTGGCCTGCAACTCTCGCTTCAAAGCCTGTCCGTCGCCCCGGAAGCGTTGGTGCTGCTGTTGGCGGCGCTGGTCCTTGACGCGGTGGCCCCGGCCCGCTTGCGCAACTGGGGCCGCCTGAACCCTAATTCTTGGCTGATCGCCGCCACCGGATTTCTTGAAAAGCGTCTGAACCGGGCCGACCGCAGCCCCGGCAAGCGCCTGTTTCGCGGCGCCGTGGTGGTGGTCATCCTGGTGGCCGGAGCGTGGGCCGCCGGGTGGGGATTGGCCAGTTTGGCCGCACTAGCGCCGTTCGGCTGGGTGGTCATGCTCGCGGTCATGGCCGGGTTGACCGGTCTGCGCAAACCGGTCGACCAAGCCCGGGGCGTCGCCAAGGCCTTGACCAACGGCGGCATCCCGGGGGCTCAAGCCCTGGCGGCGGGTTTCCTCGGCCCCCGGGCGGCCAACCTTGACGCCGCGGCCCTTGCCCGCAACGCCATCGCCTATATGGGGGAACGCTTGGCCGATGGCTTGGCCGGGGCGGTGTTCTGGTTCGTGCTATTGGGCCTGCCCGGAATGCTCGCCTACCGCGCCGTACGCATTGCCGGCAAGCTGTTGCCTGAACAGTCACCCAGGTTCGAAGCATTTGGCATGGCAGCGACCCGGCTCAGCGGCGCGGCGGTGCTGCTGCCGTCCATGGTGGCCGGGGTTTTGGTGGCGGCGGCCGCTGTTTTTTCCCCGGGGACCGTGCCCAGCCGCGCACTGGCGGTCATGGCGGCGGATTGGCGCAAACACGCGCCCTCAGCCCTGGGGTGGCCGGTAGCGGCTTTGGTCGGAGCATTGGGTTTGGCGGTGGGTGCCGTGGGCGCGGGCGGGCGCCGTCACGCGGGGCCGACGGACATTGCCCGGGGCGCATACCTGTACGGTATCACCGGGCTTCTGGCGTTTGGCCTGGTGGCGACCCTGGCGCTGATCCGGTTCATGACGTGAAACGGTGGGCAATCGTTGGCCTGTCCGCCGGGATCCTGGTGGCGTGGATGGTTTTTGGGGTGACAGCCGCCGATGACGGCGACCCCACCAAGCCGTGGCACACCGCGGCGGGATTTCAGAACCTGCCGGGGGCCTTTAATCGCGATGTGCCGTGGACGGTCTATTTCCGCTTCAGCATGGCGCGGTTCGGAGCCCAGGAACAACCGGTGCCGCCCCCGGGCCACGTGTTGCCCGAGGCCGAAGCCCTGGCCGGCTTGGCGGCCTTGGCGGGCGCGGACAGTCTGACTTGGCTGGGCCACGCGACGTTCCTGATCCGGCTGGATGGGGTGACAATTTTGACGGACCCGTTCCTGACCGATCGGGCGTCGCCGTTTTCGTTCGGCGGGCCGATGCGGTTCGCGCCGCCGGGAATCACCATCGAAAATCTGCCCCCCATCGACGTCATTGTGCTGTCTCACTCACACTATGATTCCCTGGATATCCCAACCTTGGAAGCGTTGGCGAACAAGCACGAAATCCAGGTGTTCGCGCCCTTGGGGCTAGGGGATTACTTCCGCGATTTGGGTTATGGCGAGGTCCACGAATTGGACTGGTATGAAAACGCCGCGGTGGATGGGCTGCGCATCACCGCCCTGCCATCCCAGCATTGGTCGCGGCGCGGGTTCTTCGATACCAACAAAACCCTGTGGATGGCGGCGGCGATCGAAAGCAGTGGCAGCCGGCTCTATTTTTCCGGCGACTCGGGGTATGGGCCGACGTTTGCGGAAATGGGCGCGGAATTTGGGCCGTTTGACATTGGCATTATCGGCATCGGCGCATACCAGCCCCGGGAAATGATGAACGCCACCCACACAACCCCAGAAGAAGCGGTTTTGCTGGGCCTGGATATGGCGGCGGCAACCCTTGTCGGTATGCATTGGGGCACCATCGCCCTGGGCACCGAGCCCGCATTCGAAGCCCCCGAACGGTTCAAAAAAGCGGCTGTGGCAGCGGGTTTGCGCCCGGCAAACGCTTGGATTCTGGCGATCGGAGAAACCCGGGCAATTCCCTAGGCTTTGGGGTTCTAAGGCCCACTCTGGGACGCGTCCTAGCCAAGCTCGCGCCTGCAGAATAACCTTGGCAGGGCGATGCATAGCATTCCTTCTGGCATTCGGGTTTACGCCGTGGGCGATATCCATGGCCGCGCCGATTTGCTCGACGACCTTCATGGTCAAATGTTGGCCGATGCCGCCCAAGCCGGCCCATCCAACCGCGTCGCTGTCTACGTGGGCGACTATGTGGATCGGGGGCGGGAAAGCCGCCGGGTTCTCGATATTCTTGTCCGCGCACCGCTGAAAGGCTTCGCTGCGGTACATCTGATGGGCAATCACGAAGACATGCTGATGGGGTTCTTGGCGGATCCATCTGATGGCCCTATGTGGATGTATAACGGCGGTGACGCGACCTTGCGCAGCTACGGGATTGATCCGTCCGGCTTCCCGCAAGGTCCATTGGGCCTGGCGGCAATGCGCGACACACTGGATGCCGTGCTGCCAGACCATCACCGGGCGTTTTTGACCGGGCTGACCCTGACCCACACGATCGGCGACTTTCTGTTTGTCCACGCCGGTGTGCGCCCGGGGGTGGCCCTGGACTGCCAAGCCCGGGATGACATGATTTGGATCCGCGATGACTTCCTGGAGTCCAACGCTGATTTTGGCAAGATGGTGGTCCACGGCCACAGCATTGCCGGGTTCGTCGACCGCCGGGCCAACCGCATTTGCATCGATACCGGGGCCTTCGCCAACGGAACTTTGACCTGCCTGGTCCTGGCCGGCTCGGAGCAAACGATTTTACAAACCTGAATCCCGGGTGCGGCCCCCAGTGGCCGGATCGCGCCTGACCTGATAGGGATTCAAGCCATGGAACCCGAAGAGTTCTTGCGGGCGGAATTCGACGCCCACATCGCCGTGGCCCAGGCCACCCCGGACCAAGTGGCCAAGCCCATGGCCGAATTGATCCGGCTGTGCGTGACGGCGGTTTCCAGCGGCGGCAAGATCCTGTTTTTTGGCAACGGTGGCAGCGCCGCCGACGCCCAACATCTGGCCGCCGAATTGGTGGTGAAGTACGCCAAAGATCGGGCGCCCGTGGCGGCCCTGGCGTTGACCACCGACACCTCGGTTTTGACAGCGGCCGGCAACGACTATGGCTACGATCAGGTGTTCGCCCGGCAGGTGCGGGCCATGGGGAAACCCGGCGACGTGGCGCTCGGAATTTCGACGTCTGGCAACAGCGCCAATGTGACCGCTGCTTTGCAGACCGCCAAAGCAATGGAAATTACCCCGGCGGCGTTTTCGGGCGGCGATGGTGGTGCATTGGCCGGCTTGGCGGATCCCTTGGTACTGGTGCCGAGCCGCCATACCGACCGCATCCAGGAAATGCACATCACCCTGGGCCAGATTTTGTGCGCGGCGCTGGAACGTCAGCTGGGGCTGGTATAGAAGCCACCGATGTCTGATCGCTCCCAACTCTCCGCCATTCTTAGCTCACTCAGTGGGGTCCGGGTGTTGGTAGTGGGTGATGTCATGCTCGATCGCTTCGTAACCGGCGGCATCGACCGCATCTCGCCCGACGATTCAAACCCCGTGGTCCGCATTGACCGTGAAGACGCCATGGCTGGGGGCGCCGCCAACGTTGCCTGCAACATCGCATCCCTGGGCGCCCGGGCAGACCTTGTTGGCGTTATCGGCGATGACGAAGCCGGCGCAAAGCTGCGCGCGCTGATGAATGAGCAAGAGGCGTTAACGGCGCGGTTCGTCACCGAGCCCGGCCGGGCAACGACCGAAAAAACCCGGGTGTTTGGCGATGGCCGTCAGATCGTCCGCGCCGACCGGGAATCCCGGGCGCCGCTAGCCGAAACCACCACCCGGGCCACGCTGTCCGGCCTGAAGGCTCTGATCGGTGACGCCGACGCGGTCATGGTGTCGGACTATGACAAGGGCGTCGTTACCGCGGCCCTGTGGGACAAAATCATCGAATGGGCGGCGGCCTCGGGCAAGCCGGTTATCGCGGATCCGAAGGCAAAGGATTTTTCGGTGTATCGCGGGGCCACGGTGTTGACCCCGAACGCCCAGGAACTGGCGAACGCCACCGGCGCCGCCGCCAGAACGGACGAAACCGTCGCCCAGGCGGCAATGACGGCGATGGCGTCGGCGAACATTAGGGCTATGGTAGTCACCCGGGGTCGGGACGGCCTGTCGGTGATGCAGGGCTCGGAGCTGCCGGTACAAATTGCGAGCTTGGCGCGGGCAGCAATCGATGCCTCCGGGGCCGGGGATACCGTCGCCGCCGCGCTGGCGAGTGCCTTGGCGGCGGGTGCCGATCTGACGGATGCCGCGCGCCTCGCCAATGCCGCCGCGGGGGTGGTGGTCAACAAGGTGGGGACGGCGATTCCCCACGCCAGCGAGGTGCTTGCCGCCTTGGCCGGCACCGATGTGAAAATTACGACGCTGGAACCGGCGTTGGAGCGGATCCAACATTGGCGGGACCTGGGCCAATCCGTGGCCTTTACCAACGGCTGCTTTGATCTGGTCCATCCCGGTCACGTGTCGCTGCCGACCCAAGCCCGGGGAGCGGCCGATCGCTTGGTGGTCGGCTTGAACACAGATGACTCTGTGCGCGGGCTAAAAGGTGATGGCCGCCCGGTGCAAAATGAAACGGCCCGGGCCGCTGTGCTGGCGTCAATGGCCGCCGTGGACATGGTCATTCCATTTGCCGAAGAAACGCCGATGCGCCTGATCGAAGCCATCCGCCCAGAGGTTTTGGTCAAAGGCGCCGACTACACGGTGGACCAAGTGGTCGGCGGCGAATTTGTCCGGGCCTACGGCGGCCGCATTGTGCTGGCTGATCTTGCCCCGGGGGAAAGTTCCACCGGGATCGTGTCGCGCATTGGCGAATTGAACCGCCGGGCCGGGGAGTGATCGTCGTCACCGGCGGGGCCGGGTTTATCGGGTCAAACCTTGTGGCCGCGTTGCAAGATCGTGGCGACACCGAAACCTTGGTGTGCGACCGGTTGGGCGGCGATGACCGCTGGCGCAATTTAGCCCGGCGCGAATTGGCGGACTTGGTCAAACCGGAACAGCTGTTTGATTTCTTGACGGAAAACGCCGGTGCGGTGGACGTGATTTTTCACATGGGCGCGATTTCCGACACCACCGCCAGCGACGCCGAATTGGTCATCGAAAATAACTTCGGATTTTCTTTGGCGCTGTGGGAATGGTGCGCCGCCAACAATGTGCGGCTGATTTATGCGTCGTCGGCGGCGACCTATGGCGATGGCGAAAATGGCTATGACGACGATGCCAGCGTCGAAGCTTTGGCAAAATTTCGCCCGCTTAATCCGTACGCGTGGTCAAAGCATTTGCTGGACCGCCGCATTGCCCGGCTGTTGGCCAGTGGCGTCAGCGCCCCGGCCCAATCGGTAGGTTTGAAATTTTTCAACGTCTATGGCCCGAACGAATATCACAAGGGCGCTCAATCGAGCGTCGTTCACCACGCTTGGGCCCAAGTCACCGACGGCGGCCCCGTACGTTTGTTTCGATCCCACCGGGACGGCATTGCCGACGGCCACCAAGCCCGGGATTTCATCCATGTGGATGATTGCGTCGCCACCATGCTTTGGCTGTTGGACAACCCAAACGTTTCCGGATTGTTCAATGTCGGTACCGGCAAGGCGCGGACATTTTTGGATCTGGCCAACGCGGTATTTTCGGCACTCGGCGTCGAACCCCAAATCGAATTCATCGACACACCGTCAGCCATTCGCGAGCGCTATCAGTACTTTACCGAAGCGCCGATGGCGCGGTTGCGGGCGGCGGGGTTCGATGGCGAATTCTTGAGCCTCGAACACGGGGTCGGCCGTTACGTCGGCGAATTTCTTACCCGCCAAGACCCCTATCGCTGACGCTTGGATCGACCAGGGCGCCGAGGCGGGAGGCGGCTTTGCGTGCAAAGCGCACAGTCAGCGCCTTGCGCCGGGCCGGGTTCATGGGCCGGACATCCGCTTGGCGGACGATGGCGCCGCCAAAGCGGTCGACAATCATCAAGCCTTGATTATTGGGCAAAATCGACCGCGGGAAATCTTGCGCCACGGCAAAATAAAAGGCGTCGCAAAATTCCAAATACTCCGGCCACTTCTGGTCGGCGCGAAAATCAGCGGTGCTGGATTTAATTTCGACAATCATAAACCTGCCCTTGGCATCCAGCCCCGCTACATCGGCCCGGCGATTGTTCCTCAAGGAAAATTCCGGCAAGGTGGCGTATCCCATGTCACCCAGCAGTCGGCCCACCCCCCGTGCCAGGCCCCGGGCGCCGTCCAAACCTTGCGGAAATTGTTTCGCCAAGTCATCCGTCATCGCCTCCACAATAGGCTGCAATGGTCCTTTCAGCGCTAATCTTTGACGTCGACGGGACGCTGGCGGAAACCGAGGAGGTTCACCGCCGTGCCTTCAACGAAATTTTCAGCGAACGCGGGTTCGATTGGCATTGGTCCTGGGAGAAATATGCGCAGCTTCTGAAAGTCACCGGCGGGGTGGAGCGCATCACGCATTTTCTGCGCACCGATCATGCCGGGTTGTTCAGCGACGAATGGGTTGCCACCGAAGTGCCGGACATGCACCGAGCAAAAACCCAGCGCTACGGAGATTTGCTCGCCGGCGGTGGGGTGACCTTGCGGCCCGGGATCGAGCGCTTGTGTATCGAAGCCCGGGACCAAGGAGTGACTTTGGCCATCGCCACCACAACCAGCCCCGGGAACGTGGCGGCGTTGATCGATCATTCACCTGATACGGTGGCGATGGATTGGTTTGACGTCATCGGCGCCGGTAACATCATCGCCCAAAAAAAACCGGCCCCGGACATTTACAATTGGACGTTGGAACGCCTGGGGCTTCTGGCCGCCGACTGTGTTGCGTTGGAAGACTCTAAGAACGGCCTTGCCTCGGCCATGGCCGCGGGGGTGGCGGCAGTCGTTACATATTCCAGCTATACCGTGGGCCAGGATTTTGCCGGGGCACTCGCCGTTGCCGACACCTTTGGCGATCCCGGCGGCCCCGCCAATTTTTTGGCTGGCGATTCCCGGGGAAAATCGTTGATCAATTTGGACTTGATCCGGGCCTGGCATCGGCGGGGCTCGCAACAATCTCAAGGCCCAAGCTAGCGCCGAAGTCAGCCCACGCGTAGTGTTCGCCGGGATTTTGCCGCGGGGGAACAAGATGCGCAACGCACGGATGCCAACAGCGGTCACCCGGCACATTGGCTGGACCCTCGCGGCGGCGCTTGTGGCGGCGCCTGGGGGCCGGGCCGTCGTTGTACGACTTGACGATCTTTCTGACCGGCGTTGACCCATTTGCTGCTGCCTTTTATGGCCCCGCGCCCGGGGTGCCCCTGTTGCCCGTCGTCACCCCACCGCCGCTGGTTGGGGTGGGCCGTGCGGCTGCGACCGCCGCCGAGGTGCCCGATGCCGTCGTTGGCGCCACCCTCGCGCCGGGCGCCGCCCAGCTGCGATCCGGGCGCACGTTTGCCGGTCTCGCGCTGGACCGGGCGTATTTGGTGGGAAACCTTGGTTTTTCGTCCATGACCGACCCCACGAATTCCGGCACCGGGGTCAACAACAAGTGGGTGCTTGAGTCCGGTTTTGTGCTCCAAGCCGCCTATGGCTATCGCTGGACGGACCTGGCGACCACCGAAATCGAAATCGCCAGCCGGGCG
>JAKZSO010000007.1:0-3122 GCA_047517625.1 Alphaproteobacteria bacterium | reverse complement strand
AAGTCATCCTTCATGGTGGGCGAGCCGCGATGCCAATCTTCGATGGTGCACATGGGGCACCGGGCATTGCAGGCGTTAACCGTTTCGACCTCGAAATAACGCGGGAACGACAGCAGGCTTTCGTAGGGCGAGGCCGGCTCGATCCGTCGCCGCAGGTATTCCTTGGCAGAGCTTAGTTCAGTGGAAATTTCGTTCATCACTCAACTTTCCTTACTCGGCAGCGGTGCCGAAAGCCAATTCAGGCGCGCGTTTGCCAGAAAAATTCCCGTCGGCAAAATCTTCCGTGGAGAGCCCGAACGCGGCGAAGAGGTCGCGCCAATAGGGCGATGTTTCCAAGCGTTCTTGCAGGCGCTCCAGCAATCCGGCCTCTGGCGCCCCGCCATCGCGAATTTGTAGATACGCCAGGAAATAAAGAGCGAAACCGTTCTCCGGCGCCACCACGTCGCCCAGGTTTCGCAGCACTTTCATTTGCTGATCCACCTTGACCGGGTTGGTTTCGGTGAAAAGGCGGTGAAAATTCAGGTGATAGTTCATGTAGAACCAGATGTCGGTGATCTGGTCGGCGGTGGGCACCGCGTCCATGGGGATGGCCGAAAATGCTTCCGCGAAGCCAAGCCGGGCCTTGCGAAGGCCCTGTTCGATTTCCGCCTGTTTGCCGTAGGCGCCGGCCATGAAACGGACTTCCGAGGCATCGCCTTTGGCGATTTCGCCTTGGGCCACCATGGCGTCGTAGATCGGCGTGTTGGGCAGCGGTGACAGGGGCGAAATGCGGTACCAGTCCAAGCCCATCTGCTTGGCGATGTCGATGGTGTCTTTGATTTGGGCCAAGGTTTCGCCGGGAAACCCGATCATCAAGAACACACTGGTGTGGATCTGTGGGTAGCCCCGCAGGACCTCGGCCGCCCGCAGAAACGTTTCCACGGTGCCGGGCTTGCGCACGGATTTCAGGATCTCGCGGTTGCCGGATTCCATGCCGATGTTGACGGCAATACAGCCGGACCGGGCGGCGGCGGGCGATGACCTCTTCGGTGCACGACGATGCCAGCACGCCGTTGGTGGCGTCCCAGGTCATGGTCAGCCCGCGTTCCACCATGCCGTCGAACAGCGCGATGGCCCTGGCGTGGTCTTTGAACAGATCGTCGTCCAGCCACATGATGTGACCGATCCCGTGGTCGCGCTCCAAAATTTCCAACTCGTCGAGGACCGAGTCGACGCTGCGCTGGCGCACGCCGACGCCGTTGAAATTGCGGACGCTGCAAAAGGTGCACTGGGCGCGGCAGCCGCGGTTCGACAGCGCGGTGGCAAACTTGGTGCCGGGATCCTTGAAGCAATAGAACGCGCCAACGGTGCCGTAGTCCGAATAGGCGCCCAGATCCATCAGGTCATAAGCCGGGATCACGGAAACGGCTTGCGCCGAGGGCTGGCATGCGCCGGGGAACCGCAAACGGCTGGCGTCGTTGATCACCATTTGGCCGAGGGCGGAGGTTGCGGCCTCGCCGCGCACCACATGGACGAAATTCACCAGTGAAATGTCGGCTTCCTGGACAAAGGCGAAGGCGGCCCCGGGGATGTCGTCCAACACTCGGTCGGTGTCGTTGCTTACATGGACGCCGCCGATGGCCAGTGGCACGCCGCTGTCCGCCGCCCGCTCGCAGACCTGGACGAAAGCCCCGTGGGTCATGGTGAACATGCAGGTGACGGCGATCAGGTCCGGTTGAAACTCGGCGATTGCGGCATCCAGGCAATCCTGCCAGGTGGCGTCGAAATCGAACTCCCGCTCGCTCGGGGATTCATGGCAGGCGCGCAGAACTTCGTGGTTCAAATTGCAAATCCGCGACTCCACGCCGACGCCCGCCAAATGGCGCGCCAGAACCGCCAGCCCATACGGCGGATAATTGGTGTAACGGCCGCGCCGGGCGGTGGCGAACTGGAATATGTGCGCTTCGGCGTCTGGAGGCGTGACCAGGAGAACCCGGTCGATGCGCGCATCCGGAAAGGTGCGGTCCAAAAAGGCCCGGGCCGCGGTCTCAGTCGTCGGAATCAACGGATCCAGGCCCTCACGCACAATCGCGCCCGGGTCAAACCCCGGCACTAGGTTAGATGTTTCTCGCGTTCCTCGAACCACAGATCGACCAGTGCGACTTTCTCTTCCACCGTCCGCCACGGCTCGGCGAACTGAACCTGCAAATTCTGTACCGCCCCATGGTTAACAATCCACGAACGCTCCGGGCGCGGCTCGGGGTACGGGATTTCGGCGAATCTGACCCGCTCGAAGCTCATCAGATCGCTGAACTTGCTGGCCTCCATCACCCAATCGGCGAGGTCCGAGCGGGTTACCGGCGGGGCGCTGGCCAGGTGCCAGATCGTGTTTTCGTCGCGATCGGCGACTTCCAACACGGCCTGTGCGGTGTCGCGGACGTCGCTGAGCGTGAACTGATTGTCCTCGGCCATGCGCGCGCCTTTTGTCATCAGGGTCTTGAAGGTGTTGAAAACCGGGCACCCCGTGTCTTTTTCCCAGCCCACCGTCCAGCCCAGGCGGACGATGGCCCACCGCCCGCCGGTGGCCTGCAGTGTTCTTCGACCTCGACCTTTTGCTGGCCGTACAACGTGGTGGGGGCGGGGCGGGCGTCTTCGTCATAGCCGCCACTGATGCCATCGAACACATACTCCGTGGAAACGAACACCACTCTGGCGCCGGCGGCGCGGGCGGCGTCGGCGGCGCGGATGTTGCCGACAACGTTGAGTTCCCTGGATTCCCACGGGTTTTCAAACACCCAGTTGGGATCGGCCCGGGCCGACAGCAAAACCACCGTATCGCCCGGGCCGAGGTCGGGGACCACCTCGGTCAACGCCTGTTGGGTCATGTCATAGGCGACCATGCCCGGCCGGGCGTTGGTGAAAAACGTTCCGATTGCGGGCCGTTCCTGGGCCCGGGCTGTGGATAAAATCTGGCCGCCGATCACACCGGACGCCCCCACCAGGATGACCCGGCTATTCGGGGCACGGGTTGTAACCGACGACTGTTGGCCAGGATTGATGTCGGACATCTACGCTTGCGCATGGACCAAGTGGTGGCCCCCTACCCCGAATTGCCTCGCGGCGCCAGAGCTACGCCGGGGCGG
>JAKZSO010000006.1:0-5453 GCA_047517625.1 Alphaproteobacteria bacterium | reverse complement strand
ACCGACGTACCCAACAGCGTGAACTGATCGGGCGTCTTGATGGCGGGCTCTTCTTCCTCGGTGAACATAATCGCCGCCGCCGCCGCGGCAAATTCCGCGTACGTGCCGGTGTTGTTGCCGGACGACAGAACGCTGTCCTTTGCGGTGACGGTTGAGCGGGCAACGCCCCATGCCTGTGCCGCGGCTTCCTTAAGCCGTTCACGGGCGCTGGCGCCAGCCTGCTGCAGGTAAACCCTGGAACGCCGAACGGCGCCGGAGCCACCTGTTGACATGCGCTGATACACATTGTCGTTGCGGACGTGACGATTGGCGTCGGCGTACTCAGCCGTGACCATTTTCCAGTCGACCTGGAGCTCTTCAGCCACGATCATGGGCATGGACGTGAACACGCCTTCGCCCATTTCGGACTGACCGACACGGATGGTGACGGTGCCGTCACGATCGACGGTCAGCCACGCATTAATCTCTTCACCGTCTTTGTCCGTGGGGGATTCCCAAGGGTTCATGTTGACGGCAGCTGCCTGTGCTGCTGTCGGAATAGCAAAACCGACAACCATGCCACCGCCAGCCGCAGCTGTGGTCTTGATGAATTTTCTGCGAGTAATTTCGTGATGTGTCATTTGCAGTCCTCCCTAACGCGCTGCCGCGATTTCGGCGGCGCGATGGATGGCGCTGCGAATCCGCTGGTAGGTCCCGCACCGACAAATGTTGTCGGCAAACTCGGAGTCAATGTCGAAATCCGACGGATTTGCCCGTTTGCTCAGCAGCGCTGCTGCGGACATGACCCAGCCAGATTGACAATACCCGCACTGGGGCACGTCTTGCTCGACCCAAGCGACTTGCACTGGGTGAGAACTATCCGGGGACAGACCTTCGATGGTGGTGATTGTCTTGCCAACCGCGGCCGAGGCCTTGGTGGTGCAGGAGCGATTTGCCCTGCCGTCGATATGAACGATGCAAGCGCCGCACTTTGCGATGCCGCAACCGTATTTCGTACCAGTCAGCCCGATGTTGTCACGCAGAACCCAAAGCAGCGGGGTGTCCGATTCTACGTCCACGGTATGGGACGTTCCGTTAACGGTGAGTGTCAAAGCCATGTGAGAATACCTCCCTCTCATAAACTCAAGGCGCGTGGGGGTTCTGGACAACTTTCTGTCCGCAGAATGCGGTGAATTTGAAAGTATCATCCCCCCAGGCGGTCTTGCGTGACAAAAAGTTAAACCCGGCCCACCAAAAACTCAAGCCCTGTTCTGGCTAGGGCCATGGAAGCGTGCAATGGCCGACGCCCTAGGCAGGTTTTTCTGGGGTGGCGCACAATTTAGCGCTGTTGAACGTCGCTAAATCACCAGTTTTCGCGTTTTTTGGCGATGATTTCGTCCAGGCCTTCCCAGGCCGGCAAATCGGTGAACTGGAGCCGCACAAAACGCAGAACGTCGGCGATATTCTCATCGGTCAGCGATGCGCCGAATTCCGGCATCGAGTGATTGCGGGCGCCCAACGGTGGCCGCACCCCATCGAAAATGATGTTCATGACGTTGAGTGCTTCCGGCAACCTGACGGTGCTGGTCAGAGCCAGAGGCACCGTGGTGCCGCCGATTTTGTGGCAATTGGCGCACAAATCGTCGAACGCCACGACGCCGGCCTGAAGCGCGGGATCATCATAGCTCGGCGGATTGTCGGGATCCCATTCGCGCTCCATGGCAAACCCAATCAGGGCCTCGGTTTCAGCCTCGGGCGGCTTGTTCGCCCGCAACGATTCAACATACGCGGCAATGGCGAAGCCGTCGTCTTCCGGCAAATCGTACAAGTGGTTCACGACCGGGGTCATGGGACCGGCGGAAACCCCGTGATCTTTGTCCCAACCGTCGAGCAAATAGTTCACCAGGGCAATCTGCGTCCACGGCACGGCAGACGTGGTTTCGTCGTTCAGTGCCGGCGCGAACCAGCCTTCGACGACAGCCCCGTTATAGGCTTTGCTCGCGATTTCCGCGCCCATCAGGTTGCGCGGGGTGTGGCAGGCCTCGCAATGGCCCAAGCCGTCGGTCAGATACCAGCCCCGGTTCCACTCGTCTGACTGGGTTGGATCGGGCTCCCACCTGCTCTTGTCAAGGAACAGCAAGTTCCAGCCCGCCAGGGTCAACCGAATATTGAACGGGAAACCCAGCTCGTTGTCCGGGGGGGTGTATTCGATCGGATCCAGCGACATGATGTAGGCATACAGCGCATGCATGTCGTCGTCGGTGATCTTGGTGAAATGATCGTACGGGAACGCGGGGTACAAGTATTGGCCTTCGTTATCGACGCCTTCCCGCATGGCCCGATCAAAGGCTTCCTCTGACCAGGTGCCGATACCGGTGACCGGGTCCGGCGTGATGTTGGTCGTATAAAGAACGCCGAACGGGGTTTCCAGGGGCAAGCCCCCGGCGAATTCCAGGCCGGTGGCTGGGTTGGTGTGGCACGTCGAACAATCGCCAAACCCGGCCAAATCGCGGCCCTTGGCGACGATCTGACTATCGAACGCGGTGGAGGCATCGACCGCCGCAATTGGGTCAAGGGCGGGATGGCGCATCGCCCAAGCCAGGCCGCCAACAAGGCCAACAATGCCGATCAGAATAATTCCCAAGAGAATGCGCTTCACGTCCGAGCTCCCACGTTACTGTTTGAAATTCCCGGCGCCGAAGATTACCGGCCTGGGCGCGCTGCCCCGGTTCCCAATAAGCGGGCGGGAACGAGCCCGACAGTAATATGTGAGCCCTCGGCGCGCCACCGGGAAATGCCGGGCGTTTTGTTGCCGATCAGATCCACGCGACTGACAAGCGTCAGTCACGATCTGCTCGCGCGACTAACTCGTCGCGTCAAGCCGCTCGCGCGCAGCTCCTAGGCTACGGGAACTCCCGCAAAAGTCTGATGCCGATGTCCCGTGCTGCGGAGCAGCGATTCATGAATGGTCGGCCAACCGCCTCAAGGCTACGGAATCTTCCGCAAAAGTCTGATGCCGATGTCCTGTGCTGCGGGCAGCGATTCATGAATGGTCGGCCAACCGTCTCAAGTCTACGGAAGCTCACGCAAAAGTCTGATTCCGATGTCGTTGTGGCCGACACTGGCGGTGCGGGCGAAGCGGAACCGCGCCAGTTCCTGCATCTCATTGTGGAAGGTGCCGCCCCGGGTGACGCGTCTGTCGCAGTCGCCCTCCAATAGCGGTGCGCCGTTGGTGGGGGCGTTGGCGACCGAGGCGTTGCGGCAATCCAGTGTCCATTCCGCGGCGTTGCCCAACACGTCCCCCAGGCCAAACGGATTCAAGGTCATTCCGCCAACGGAACTAGGGGCCAGATCGTCTTCCCGGCCCATGACCTCGCCGCCGAAGCAGGTGGCGCATTTTGCCTGGGCGAATTCCAGGTTGCCGGTGATCAGGTATTCCGGCGAGTTGCCGGCCCCGCCCCGGGCGGCGTAGTCCCATTCAGCTTCTGAGGGCAGGCGATAGGTCTCGCCGGTCAATTCACTCAGCCAGGCAGCGAAAGCGTTGGCGGTATCCCAACTGAGGCATACCACGGGGTGTTCGTCACGCACCGAGAACCCTGGGGCATCCCACCCGGCGCCGGCATCAGGGATCGCGCCGGTGGTGCTGAACCGCTCACAGCCCGTCTCGGAGTATCCGGTGGCCTCAACAAACGGCTTGAATTCGCTCAGGGTCAGTTCGTATTTCGCCATGGCGAATTCTTTTTCGAAGGTCACCGAAAAGACGGGCCCGTCCACCGCGTCGGTGCGCTCGAACGAGCCGGTGGGAATCACCACCATGACTGGACAGGCCTCGCAGTCCTGAATTTCTTCCGCGGCGAACGCCGCGCCAGCGGCCAAAAACGCAATGGCCGTTAGTGCCCAAATCCCAATTCTCTTCATGGGGCATTGGTATCAGCCGCGCCGAACTCGCGCACCCGCAGATGTCCCGAAAATGGGTAAACACTGCGTGACCTAACAGCAGATCGTGGTCGATTTTTCGACCAGGTGAATCTGAACCCAGTGGGAGAGTGTTCCAGCGCCGATTGGAAATCGTTGAACTGGAACAGCGTATTGTCGGCCTTGGCGAGAGTCTGGCCCTGGCCCATGAAGAACGCGACATTATGGCGCCCATGGTTGCACAAGGGGTCGCGGCAAGGGTAGACCTGATCCGGCTGGAACGCCAGGTCGCAGATCTGGACCGCGAGCTGGAATCCGCGCGGCTGACAATTCCCCGCGCCCAGGCAGCGTTAGCGGAAGCCAATCAACGCCAGACCGAACGGGTCGCCCAATTCCGCACGGCGGCCCAGGCCGCGATCAATGATGAAACCGTGCGCCTGCGGGTGTTGGAGCAATCGCTCAGATCCACCCAAGACCGGGTCGCCCGCACCGAAGTCCGGGCCCCGGTCAAAGGCACGGTGCAGATCGTCACCATCAACACCGTCGGCGGCATTATCCAGCCGGGCATGGACCT
The DNA here is from genome assembly GCA_047517625.1 of Alphaproteobacteria bacterium. Taxonomy (GTDB): domain Bacteria; phylum Pseudomonadota; class Alphaproteobacteria; order UBA2966; family CAIVPW01; genus JABHVE01. The sequence goes on along the minus strand of JAKZSO010000006.1, from coordinate 985 downwards.
GGTGAAGATCGTGCCCTTCGAGGATCAATTGCTCATCGAGGCCCGGGTGCGGCCTTCGGACATTGCCTTCCTGTTTCCCGGCCAAGAGGCCAAGGTCAAATTGACCGCCTATGATTTTGGCGTTTTCGGCGCGCTGGATGCCGTGCTGGAATTCATCAGCGCCGACACCATCGTCGACGAACGCGGCGACAGCTATTACCGCATTCGGGTGCGCACCGACCGCAGCTTCCTCGGCACCAGGCCGAGCCTTTGGAAATCCTGCCCGGCACGGTCGCCCAGGTGGACATCATCACCGGCGAGAAAACCGTGCTCGACTACCTGCTCAAGCCCGTCATCAAGGCCCGGGAAAACGCCCTAAGGGAGCGCTAGGTTTTGATTGCCGATCAGATTCACGTGGCGTGAAGCCACTCCACGATCTGCTCGCGCGACAATTCTCGAGTCAGCAATAAGCGGGCTTGAGCGCGGAAATCCATGTGGCCGACCGGCTAGCGCAATTCAGTGCAGGAACGGCACCACGTAAGCCCGCCAGTATTGTTGGGCGAGGGTAAAGGCTTGATCCAGGGCTTGCGCCGAGAGCCGTGCCGCAACGGCGTCGCGGGTCGCGGCCGCCGCCGCGATCCCTTGCTCCGCGGCGATGGCGGCCCAGGCATAAGCTTGGGTGTCGTCTTGGCCGATCCCGCGCCCGGCGCTGTAAAGCTCCGCCAAGGTGGCCTGTGCCTGGGCGTGGCCTTGCTCCGCCGCCAGGGTGTACCACTGGGCCGCTGAGCTGGCGTCTTGGCCGGTGCCCTGGCCGAGGTCGTAAGCCCTGGCGACACTGTACTGGCCCTCCACATCCCCTTGATCAGCGGCCATTTCGAACCACATCAGCGCCTCGGAAAAATCTCCCGCAACCCCAGCGCCCTCGGCGTACATGAAGCCCAGACTCATCTGCGCCGCGAGGTCGCCTTGACCGGCCAGGATTCTGAACAGCGTGAGTGCCCGGGGG
>JAKZSO010000005.1:0-5225 GCA_047517625.1 Alphaproteobacteria bacterium | reverse complement strand
AATTCTGTGTCCAAGGAAATCGGGTCCGACTCACAAGGAAAATCGGGTCCGACTCACCCGGAAGTTTCGGGATAAGTTCGAATCCATCCAGAGTCCTGCAAAAACGTTCTATAACAATGATTTAAGTGTGGCGGAGGGGGTGGGATTCGAACCCACGATACAGTTGCCCGTATACACGCTTTCCAAGCGTGCGCCTTCGGCCACTCGGCCACCCCTCCACAGCCCTGGTCCCGGCGCAAAGCGCCAAGTCCCCAGCGAGCGCGAACTATAAGCAGCAGCTAACGAAAAGCAACCAAAGCGCGCCCCGGGGCATTGCCAATCGCCACCAATCCCGTAGGGTCGGGGAATGATTTTTGGCCGCATTCTGGGGTGGGTGTTTCTAGCCGGGGCGTTGTTTGCCTTGGGCTACGAAATATCCGAATCCGTTAAGGACGGGGCGTACTTATCGGTGGCTTTGGGTCAGCTGTGGCACGATTTTCGTCCCACCAGTCTTTTGACCGTCCAAGACTGGGTCCAAAAGGACGATTATTTGGGGTTGCCGTGGTTGTGGGACCCGGTGATTTCCACGGTTCTGCGCTGGCCGGGATGGATCGTGTTGGGGGCCGCGGGCGCCGGTTTGCTTTTTTTGTTCCGGCGCCGGGCCCGGAACTAGCGCGGCTTTATTCTTTGTCCATTTTCAGGGCGGCGATGAACGCTTCCTGGGGGATTTCGACTTTGCCAAAAGTGCGCATGCGTTTCTTCCCCTTTTTCTGCTTGTCCAGCAGTTTGCGTTTGCGGGTGATGTCGCCGCCGTAGCACTTGGCCGTCACATCCTTGCGCAGGGCCCGCACAGTCTCACGGGCGATGATGCGCCCACCGAGGGCGGCCTGAATGGCGATCTGGAACATTTGACGGGGGATCAGCTCTTTCAGGCGCTCGCACAAGGCCCGGCCACGGGATTCGGCGCTGGCCCGGTAGACCACCATGGACAGCGCGTCGACCGGGTCGCCGTTGACCAAGATGGTCATGCGCACCAGGTCGCCTTAGCGATATCCTTCGACTTCGTAGTCGAAACTGGCGTAGCCGCTGGTGCCCGATTTCAGCCGGTCATAAAAATCGAACACCACCTCATTCAGCGGCAATCGGTACGTGACCACCGCGCGATTGCCCGCGTACCCGAGGTTCACTTGTTCGCCCCGGCGGTCCTCGCACAGCTTCAGTACCGCCCCCAAAAATTCGTCGGGCACCAGAATATTGGCCAAGATCCACGGTTCCTCCATGTGATCGATGTGCACGGGGTCCGGCATGTCCACCGGATTGTGCAATTCGGTGATGCCGCCATCGCTGGTGTGGATTCGGTAGACGACGCTGGGCGCCGTGGCGATCAAATCCAAATCGAATTCCCGCGACAGGCGTTCTTGGACGATCTCCAAATGCAGCAGTCCCAAAAACCCGCAGCGGAACCCGAAGCCCAAGGCGGCGGAACTTTCCGCTTCGAAATGAAAACTTGAATCGTTCAATTTCAGGCGCGTCAGGCTTTCCCGCAGGCGCGGATAATCCGCGGCATCCACCGGAAACAGGCCGCAGAACACCACTGGCACGCTGGGCTTGAACCCCGGCAAGGGGGCATCCGCAGGCTTGCGGTCCGAGGTGATGGTATCGCCCACAGCGGTCTGGGCCACCTCCTTTATGCCGGAGGTAAAGTAGCCAATTTCGCCGGGTCCAAGCTTGTCGCCGGGCTGGGGTTTTGGCGAAAACGTGCCGACCTGCTCCACCAAATGGGATGTGCCAGCGGCCATCATCCGCACCTTCCTACCCCTGGCCAGCACGCCATCGCGCACGCGCACCAAAATCACCACGCCCAAATAGGCGTCGTACCAGGAATCCACCAACAGGGCAGACAGCGGGGCCTCTTCGTCACCGACCGGCGGAGAAATTCGCTGGACCAATGCCTCCAACAGATCAGGCACCCCGTCGCCGGTTTTTGCCGAAATGGCGACGGCGTTGGACGCATCCAGGCCGATCACTTCCGTGATTTGACGTTTCACCCGCTCCGGTTCCGCGGACGCCAGATCGGTCTTGTTCAGAACGACGATGATTTCGTGGTCGGCGTCCACCGCCAAATACGCGTTGGCCAGGGTCTGAGCCTCGACCCCCTGGCTGGCGTCGACCAACAGAATTGAACCCTCGCACGCCGCCAAACTGCGCGAGACTTCATAGGAGAAATCCACGTGGCCGGGCGTGTCCATCAAGTTCAAAATATAATCCTCGCCATCGTTGCCTGAGTATTCCAGGCGGACCGTCTGGGCCTTGATGGTGATCCCGCGCTCGCGCTCAATGTCCATGGAATCCAGAACTTGTTCCTGCATGTCCCGGGAATCCAATCCCTGGCACGCTTCAATCAGCCGGTCCGCCAACGTGGATTTGCCGTGGTCGATATGGGCGATGATGGCGAAGTTGCGGATGTGGGAAGGTTTGGTCATGGGCCGCGCTTGTAGCACCGCCCTATCGGGCCCACAAGCAACCGTGGGCCGAGGCAAAATTCTTCATACATTTGACAGACGTACGGCCTTGCCGTACATTTGTTCGCGATGGAAATCCGCAATGTCCGCCACCGCGGGCTTCGGCGATTGTTGGAAATAGATGATGATCGGCACATTCCCCCGGACCTTGTTCAACGCGAAACATCCTTGCTGCCCTTGTCAGCGCGCCAAGCCTTGACGACGTTCGTGGCCCGCCCGGGTGGCAGATCCACCAGTTGTCCGGCAAGCGGGTCGGAACTTGGAGCATTTCTGCATCGGGAAATTGGCGGATCACGTTTGAAATCGAAGACGGATTGATCTGTAATTTGGCGCTGGAGAATTACCACTAATGGCACGAAAACCCGTTCAAATTGGGATGACACCGCCGCACCCCGGCGCGTTTATTCGTGCAGAAATCCTGGCCGAACTTGGTCTGACGATTACCCGTGCTGCTGAGATTTTGGGTGTCCGCCGCGCGACGCTGTCCGACTTGGTAAACCGCAAATCGTCCCTATCTCCCGAATTGGCGCTGCGAATCGAAAAAGCGTTTGGCGTGTCGATGGATACCTTGCTGCGCATGCAGGTTTGGCACGATGGCCATGCAATGCGCCAACGCTCTGACGAAATAATCGTTAGTCGTTTCCGGGCGGCCTGACGCGCGGCCATCAGGTTCTAAGGGCGCCTCCAGTGGCCTTAGCCACCGCGGCGACGATTTTCGCGCCAATCGCTTCGATCTCGGCGTCGGTGAAGGTTTGGCCGATGGGCTGCAACCGCACGCCGATGGCGATGGATTTTCGGCCTGCTGGCACCCCTTCGCCGCTGAACACATCGAATAGGGTGACCCCTGTAATCGTCGGGTCGGCGCGCTGGGCAGAGTTCAGAGCGTCGGCCGCGCGAACGCTGTCTTCAACCAAAAACGCGAAATCCCGTTCCACCGCCGGCAGGTCCGGGGCCGAGTATCCGGGTTTGGCGGTCTTGGTTTTTCCCTTCTTCGATTTTTGCTGCGGGATAGCGTCCAAGAAAACCTGGAAGGCCACAACTGGGGCCTTGATCCCGAGGCCGGCCAAAACAGCAGGGTATAATTCGCCAAACACTGCCATCTGGTTTTGCGGGCCCAGCTGAAAAGTTCCCGACCGGCCCGGGTGGTACCAGGCGGGGCCGCCAGCCTCGACCCTTAGCTTCGCCACCGGCGCCCCGGCAGCGGCCAACGCCGCCAACGCATCGGCTTTGGCATCAAAGGCATCGACGGGCCGGGTGGCGGCACTCCATTGGCGCGGTTCGGCCAGGCCAACGCGCACGCCCGCGGCCTCGGTGATCTGGTCACTGGCGGCGACTCCCGAATAAGCCGGGCCAACTTCGAACAAGCCAAATTCCTCGGCGCCCCGGTCCAAATTGCGACCGGCGGCCGCCAACAAGTTCGGCAATGCGCTGGGGCGCATAGCATCGAGTTCTGAACTGATGGGGTTGGCGAGGCGCAAAGTCGCCTCGCCGCCGCCGAACTGTTCGGCCAAATCTTGGGAAGTGAAAGACCAGGTCACAGCTTCCAACAGTCCTTGGGAGGCCAAGGCGCGGCGGGCGGCACGGGCCCGCAATTGGCGCGCCGTCAACACCGGCTGGGCGATGGCGGATTTGCCCGGCAACGGCACCGCCGGGATTTTGTCAAATCCGTGAACCCTGGTGATCTCTTCGACTAGGTCGGCCTCGCCGCCGACATCGGATCGCCAGGGCGGAACAGCAACGTCGAAATCATCGCCGGTTTTTTCGACGCCGAATCCCAGGTCAGTTAAAATCCGCGCCGAGTCATCCGCCGCCAATTCAATGCCCCCGAGAGTCGCGACCCGGCCCGGGCGCAACGTCACCGAACGCCGCCAATCAGGGATGCTTCCCGCAATCACGATTTCGCTGGGCTCGCCACCGCACAGCTCCATCACCAATCGCGTGGCTTCTTCAATGCCGGGCAATGTGAATTCCGGATCCAGGCCCCGTTCGAACCGATAGCGCGCATCGGAATCAATTTGATAGCGGCGCCCGGTGGCAGCCGTGCGCACCGGATCGAACAGGGCGGATTCAATGAACACCGTGGTGGTGTCCCTCGTGCACCCTGAAGGCTCACCGCCAATCACGCCGCCCATGGCCAGGACCCCGGCGTCGTCAGCGATGACTGTCACCTGGTCGTCCAATGCGTACTCCTTGCCATCCAAGGCCAGAATTTTTTCGCCGGTGTTCGATAATCGCACGTGGAGGCCGCCTGTGACTTTATCGGCGTCGAACACGTGCAAAGGCCGGCCATAGGCAACGGTCATGTAATTGGTGATATCCACCAGCGCCGAAATGGGGCGCAGCCCGATGGCTTGCAGGCGCCGTTGCAGCCACGCCGGGCTGGGGCCGTTCTTGATCCCGCGCACCGCGCGGCCAACGAAATAGGGGCATGGTTCAGGACCATCCGCTGGATTTCGCAGGCCCACCGAGATTGGGCTTAGGAACGTGCCGGGGATCGCTTCGATGCCTGGGTTTTTCAGCGTGCCAAGGCCGCCCGCCGCCAAGTCCCGGGCGATGCCGTGAACCCCCAAACAATCCTGACGGTTAGGGGTGATGGCGATGTCGATCACCGGGTCGTCCAGGCACAAAACTTTGGCAAAGGGCTCGCCGATGGCCAGGTCGTCGTCCAGTTCGATAATACCGTCGTGTTCATCGGATAGGCCGACTTCGCGCTCGGACAGCAGC
>JAKZSO010000004.1:0-10352 GCA_047517625.1 Alphaproteobacteria bacterium | reverse complement strand
CAAACCGGCAGCAACCAATCCGATCGCATTTGCAAATCGCCATTCACGGCTTTCATGGCGGCGTGATTGAAGGTGTGAGGCTTGCCGCCTTTATCCCGGGCGCACCAGATGAGGGTTTCGTGGGCGTTGGTGAAACGGCGGCCGCGGAAATTCGGCATGGGGTTTGATTTGCGCCAGGTCACATCGTTTAGAATCCAGAACCCCAAATCCTGCAAAGTCGCCCCGACCCGGAAAATGTTGTGGTAGCTGCCGATCACCCACAGGGTGCCCTTAGGCGCCAACACCCGGCGGGCGGCGGTGAGCCATTCTTCGGTGAAGGCGTCGTAAGCCCGGAAGTCGTCGAACTGGTCCCACTCGGCGTCAACCCTATTCACCACGGAATCGTTGGGCCGCCGCAGCTCGTTGGACAGTTGCAGATTATAAGGCGGGTCGGCGAACACCATATCCACGCTGCCCGCGGGCAGGCGGTTCATGATCGCCACACAGTCGCCCGTTACCACCCGGTCCCATTTGGGAGCCGGTGGCGGTGCTTCTGTAGCTGCTTTCGCGAGTTTACGCTTGGCCATCGTCGCCGAACATGGGCGACTCGGACTTCGCTGTCAACCAAATTGTGTTTGGAATCAAACGCTTACAATACTGTCCGACGACTCTTTGCGAGCTTCGATCACTGCCCCGACCGGGGCAAAAGTTCGCCGATGGTGGCAGGTGACTCCCACGCGTTTGATGGCTTGCCTGTGCTCGGCCGTCGCGTAGCCGCGGTTGCGTTCCCACCCGTACACAGGATTTGCCACCGCCAGGCCCGCCATAATGCGGTCCCGAGTAACCTTGGCGATGATGGAGGCAGCGGCGATGGAAAGACAAAGACCGTCGCCGCCGATAATGGCTTCGCCTGGGCATGGCAGATCGGGAAGTTTGTTGCCGTCCACCAGGGCAAGCCCGGGGGTTTGCGCCAAAGCTTGAACCGCCCGTGTCATCGCCAACATGGTGGCTTGAAGAATATTGATGTCGTCGATTTCGTCGACCGTGGCCAAGCCGACGCCGATTACCGCCACGCCCCCCAGGCCCGCGAAGATTTCATCGCGCTGTTCATGGCTCAGAGTCTTGGAGTCATTGATGTCTTGGGGCAGAGAGCGAAGGCGGGGATCGGGCAAGATCACCGCGGCCGCCACCACAGGGCCGGCCAGAGGCCCGCGCCCCGCCTCATCCACCCCGGCAACCGGGCATGCCGCTTGGCGCTCCCGGCTCCAGTCAGGTCGCGGCGCTGGCAACTAGTCTCCCAAGGGCTGGACGACCACGTCGATACGCGTCGGTCCCGCCCGCATCTAAAGCAGACCCAGCTGGCCGGACACGTCGGGTGGCGAGAATTGGGAAGTATCCAAAGTCAGTCTAGATTTATTCAATCCGAAGCGGCGGCAAGCGGCACTAAAGCGCTGTTGTATCATCGCCGCCACCGGCCCGCTACCGGACTGGCGCTCAAAAAATCTCGGGTCCGATTCCGCGCCGCTTCGGACATCGCGGATCAAGCCCAGCACCCGGTCACGGCGGTCGGGGAAATTTTCGGTCAGCCAGTCGGCAAACAGGTCCTTCACCCCGTGGGGCAGGCGCAACATGATCATGGCGGTGGAGGTGGCGCCCGCTTTGGCTGAGGCCTCCAGTATCCCATCGATTTCGGGATCGTTCAGCCCCGGGATCACCGGCCCGATCATCACTCCCGTCGGTACCCCGGCCTGGCTAAGCGCGCACCGCATCCAACCGGCGGCCCGGCGTTGCGGCCCGGGGCTCCATCGTTCGCGCCAAATGCCGATCCAATGTGGTGATGCTGAAATTGGCGGCGGTCAAATGGCGGGCGGCCATGGGCCCGAGGATGTCCAAGTCGTGCACGATCAAATTGGATTTGGTGGCGAAGGTGACCGGATGGTTGGCCGCGTCAAGAACCTCCAGAATTCCTCGGGTGATTTTCCAGTCGCGCTCAATGGGCTGGTACGGGTCGGTGTTGGTGCCCATGGCCAAAGGCGCGCATTTGTACTTGGGCTTGGCGAGTTCTTTGGCCAAAAGCGCCGGTGCTTCGGGCTTGGCGAACAGCTTGGTCTCGAAATCAAGGCCGGCTGACAGGCCCAAGAATTCGTGGGTTGGCCGGGCGAAGCAGTAAACGCATCCGTGCTCGCAGCCACGATAGGGATTGATCGAACGGTCGAAGGGAACGTCCGGGGATTTGTTGCGGGCGATGATGGTCCGCGGATGGTCCTCGGATGGTCCTCGGTGACGGTGGTCGCCAGTCGCTGGGGCACTTGGTCATCGCTTTCGCAAGCGTGGCCCCAACCGTCGTCGGCGAAATCCCAGTTCCGGTCTTTCCTCACCCTTGCCAGGGGCTCGAACCGGCCAGACGGATTGGCCCCGGCCCCCCGGCCTCTGCGCCGGGCGGGGTCAGTGTGATCAAGTGATCTCAATCCCGAATGTCCCATGTTCGCCCCCATGGGGCCACATTAGCGCGCCCCGACGGAAAAGAACATAGCAAGAACACCCGGTCTGAACACGATCTGCACTAGAGCGCGAATCTCGTTGGCCGGGTTTCCCGGACACACGAGTGAACCCGCGCGTTCTGAAAAAAAGCTAAGCTGGCGGTGGCGGCTGCATGACCATGGAGCCAAAGAATCGGGTCATGGAGTCTCGCAGGTGTTCCCGCATTTCCTCTTCCAGGTCTTCCGGCAAATCCCGCAATTTGGCCATTTCCGCCGTCATCAGCAGCGATTTCAGCATGATCTGGGTGACCTCTTCCGGGTCTTCGGCGCCGGCGGCGATCTGCACAATGAGCTGCCCCAAAATCATGCGGACAGCCAAGACGTCGGTGGAGGTTTTCTGAGCTTTGTCGAGTGCCATGGTCGGTCTCCTGTTGATGAAGCGCCAAGCGTACCCCATCCGGGAGAAAACCGAACGTTCAGGTCTCCAGCAGCCTTGGCATCATTTCGGGGAGGTTGCAGGGCATGTGGCGGCGGTCCAACTGGAACCGCAAAATGCCATCCCAGGCGTCTTTGCAGGCGCTGGGAGATCCCGGTACGGCAAACAAATATGTGCCGCCAGCGATCCCCGCGGTCGCTCTGGACTGTAGAGACGATGTCCCGACTTTTTCGTATGAAATTTGGCGGAACAATTCGCCGAAACCGTCGATCTTTTTGTCGAACAGCGGTTCCAAGGCCTCCGGGGTTACGTCGCGCCCGGTAAGGCCTGTGCCGCCGGTGGTGATCACGACTTCGACGCCGTCATCGCCGATCAACGCGGTCATGCGGTCTCTGATTTTGTCGATATCGTCGGTGACGATGGAGCGGTGGGCCAGTTCGTGCCCGGCCAAGGTCAAACGGTCGACCAGGGTTTGGCCGGACTTGTCGGTCTCCAATGTGCGGGTGTCGGAAATTGTCACAACGGCGATGCGCACGGGCGCAAAGGTTCGCCTCTCGTCAATTCCCGCCATTTCGAGACGCCGTGTGTTGGATGTCGTCCACCGATTGATACAAGGGCATTGCCCCGCTGGCTAGGGCATCAAGCGCCGGAGCGTTTTGGCCCAGTCGCGCCCGATACATCCAAAAATTCGTCAGCACCCGTTGAACAAAATCCCGGGTTTCCCACAGCGGAATTTTTTCGATGAAAATCAGTGGGTCGTCGGTGGGCCCCATGACCCGCAGCCACTTTCTGAGGTTGCCCGGGCCGCCATTATAGGCGGCCATCATCCGCACAAGGTTGCTGCCCACATGTTCAGTTTTCATCAGGATCTGAAGGTACTGCTGACCCAGAGACAGATTGTATTCGGGCTCGTAAAGGCGGTCAGCGTTCTTGCCGCGCAGAGAACGGTCGCCGGTGACGAAACTTGCCGTGCTCGGCATCAACTGCATCAGGCCGTGGGCACCATCGACGCTTCGGGCCCGGGCGTTGAAGGCTGATTCCTGGCGGACAAAGGCCAGCACCAGGGCCAGGTCCAGGTCGAACCCGTGATCCCAATTGGGCACTGGGTACAACGAGCGGCTGAAGGCCTCGCCGGAAAACGTCAGCACCGCCCGGCTCACCCGCAGCTCGGCGGCGGCCATGCCGTAGTCGGAAATCACCGCCAAAAGGGGCCGCGAAATGCCGAAACCGGCGGCGGCATACACAGCCCGGATTTCCTGATCGGCCAAATTGTCGTTGCCGATCTGGGCCAAAGCAATTGCCCGGCTGATGGCTGGGACGCCTTGCAGAACGACGATTTCCTCTTCGCTCACCGGCGCCGGATCCCAATCCAGGTTGGGCGCCAAGCCCAGCTGACGGCTGGCCAGAATTCCATACAGCGAATGGGGTGCCTGGGCCGCGCGTTGCAGCCACCCGATGACGTCTTCGGGATGATGCGCCGCTAAACTTGCCCGGGCGGCCCAGAACGCCGCCGCCGATTTTTCGTCGCTGTCCAAGCCAACGGCAACGGCATACCGTTCGAACCGCGCCAACGCTTGGCCGTAGTCCCCCAGGTTCCAGGCCGCCAACCCGGCGATCCAATTTACCGTGGGGGCATAGCGGATTGCTTCATCAGAAATGCCGTTGGCCATCTCCAACGCCTCGGCGTCGCGGCCGGTCTGGAAATACCCGGTAGCGATCATGGCGGCCACCAAATCGCGTTCGATATCGTCCATGCGGGAGTTGATGCTGACGCCGTTTTGCAGATCGCCGAACGCGTGGTCCACATCCAAAACCCGCAAGTGCGCGCGGACGTGGGCGAAAGCCTCCCGGACCTTACGGGCGTCTGATGACGACGGCGCCATGGGCGATCGGTACGTGGGCACCCGGGCTATTTCCGGGCGATTTGCGTCACCGCCCAGGTTGGAGGCGCCATTGGTGTGGGGCCGGGTGGGGGCCAGCGGAGCGGCCGCCGACGACGGTTTGCGGCGCAGGGCCAAATTGTAGATGCGTTCGGCTCCGGGCAAATCCCGGTAATGTTCCAGCCAGTGGGCCAATTCAGAAAACTTCGATCGATAGGCCGTTGGGTGCATATAGCGTTGGAACTGCACATGGCCCATCAAAATCCGATTGTAGAGGCCGTCGATCAAAACATCGGCGGCGGCCAAATTCCCGGCCTCTTGCAGCGCGACAATTTCTTGATAGGCGGCGATGTCGGCGGCGTTCAACTGCCCCGGCATCGGCGCACCCTTGGCGAATTCCGCCGCTGGTGATGGGCCCGAAAAAAAAGCGATCAGCGCCGCTAGGCCAGCCGCGCGCCACGCCACAGCCCGTCGAAATCCATTAGCCCTGGGAAAGGGGTTTTCGCGCAAAGTTGTGCCTCCGACGAGAAACTGTCACTGGCGTCATATCCCACTCGCGAAAATCGGGCAAGGCGGCGGCGGCTGGAGCCGGGGCGGTTTATTGGCTGGTCAGGGTATCAAGCTTGTGGCGAATTTCGCGCAAATCCCGCCACGCTTCGCGCTTCATACCGGGCTTCCGCAACAGGTAGGCGGAATGAAAAATCGGCATCGCCGGGATCGGTTTAGCGTCGCCGGGGTAATCATGCCAGCGCCCGCGCAGGCGGGTGATGCCCTGGGTCACGCCCAAGAGCGCCTGGGCAGAAGTGCCACCAACCAGCACAAGAATTTTCGGATCCGACAGTTGGATGTGGCGCCGCAGGAACGGCAAACATATGGTCACTTCGTTCGGCGTGGGTTTGCGATTGCCGGGGGGGCGCCAAGGCAGAATGTTGGAGATATATACCGACGATCGGTCCAGATCGATCGCGCCGAGCATGCGATCCAAAAGCTGCCCAGCCAACCCGACAAATGGGCGGCCCTGGCGGTCCTCGTCCGCGCCGGGGGCCTCGCCAATGATCATGACGTCGGCATGGGGGTTACCGTCGGCGAAAACCAGGGTTGTTGCGGTGTCGCGCAAGGCGCAGCCGTCAAAATTGGAAAGCGCACTTCTTAAAGCTTCCAGGTCCCCGGCCCCGGCGGCAATTTCCCGGGCGCTTTGTTCGACGCCATCGGCAGTCGACAGGGATGCCCCGGCGGCCGCCGAAAATTTTGGTTTGTGCGGCGGAGCCGCTGGAGACCGTGACTGGGGCGCGGCTGGTTGGCTTTCCGGCAACCGCGGCGGCTTGTGGTATCGGTTCACCGGAACTTCGCCGATCGCTTCATCGGCCCCGGCTTCCACGTACCAGGCCAATAACGCGGGGGCGTCGTCCGGGGATTTCATGACCGCACACTATCACAGGGCAGATTGATGACGGATGCCCAGACGCGCGAACGCATGGAATTCGACGTGGTAATCGTCGGTGCCGGTCCCGCCGGTTTGGCGGCGGCGATCCGCTTGGGGGGCAGTTGTCAGCCCAACAGGATCACCCGGTGTCGGTGGCTGTTCTGGAGGGAGCCATCGCGGCCTTTGCGTTGGACCGGGACGCCCAGCCCCAAACCTATGGCTTGGGCCAAAAAGTCTCTTGGACAGCGCCAGAAGGCGGCGGCGGCCCAAACTACACGAGTTATGTGACGCCCCGGTGGTGGTTTTGCCAGCGCCGGAGTACATTTGCCTCAGTTCTTGGACCATTGGATCGTGTGAAACTAACATGACAGAAAAAACCTCCGTAATTCAGGCTGGCCTCCGGACAAAGCCGTTCGGCAAAACGGTCATGGCTCTGGCCGCCGGCGTCAGCATGGCCGCGATCCTGGGGGTTTCTCAGCCGACCTCCGCGGCGGCCCAAAAGGTGGGGGAAGCCGAGCTTGGCGCCTATCTGGCCGCGCGGATTGCCGGCACCAGCCGGGATTTGGCCGCCGCTGTCGAATATTACGATCGGGTTTTGCTGGTGGATCCTGACAACCCGGTGCTGCTGTCGGCGGCGTCCTTGTTCATGCTGGCGGATGGCCAGGTGGAAAAAGCGATCGCCGCGTCGGAACGGCTTTTGGAGTTCACCCCGGACGATGGCACTGCTTTGCTGTTGGCCTCTGTGGGGAAAATGACCGCTGGGGATTTCGAGGCGGCTGCCGAATTGGTGGCGGCGGTTCCGCGGACCGGGATCAATCGTTTGCTCGGGCCGTTGGTGGAGGCGTGGGTACTGGTCGGTCTCGAACGGGTGGATGACGCCCTTGGCGCCCTGGACGCGCTCAGCGTCAATTCGTCCTTCCGACCGATGCAAGACTACCATGCAGCACTGATCCAGGAATTTGACGGTCGTATCGATGCCGCCGAGGAGGCGTTTCAGGCGCTGTTAGGGGCCGGCGTTTCCAGCCGCGGTGTCGAGGCCTTTGGCGGATTCATGGAAAACCAGGGCCGCCCGGATGAAGCTGCCGAGCTTTACCAGAATTTTCTCGATGTGGCGCCGGAGGACGAGATCATCGCGGCGGCGCTGGAACACCTTGAGGGCGGTGGCACGGCAGCCCCGCTGATTGCCGACGTTCACGCCGGATTAGCCGAGGCGTTCGAAGGTTTGGCGGCGTCACTCACCCAAGAGAATGCGTTGAACCCCGCCCGCAATTTCGCCCAATTGGCGTTGTATCTGCGCCCGGATTTGGAACCGGCGATGACGGCGCTGGCCAATACAATGGAACAGGAAGAACTGTGGCTCTTGGCCAATGACATCCTGGCCCGGGTCCCGGCTGATTCTCCGTATTCGTGGGCGGCGCGCATGCGCATCGCGGTTAATTTGGGCCGCATGGATGAAACCGATGCGGCGGCGGCGATGTTGGAGGCCATGGCGGCGGAGCGGCCGACCAGTATCGATGCGCTGATTAATCTTGGCGACATCATGCGCCGAGCCGGACGCTTCGAGGATTCGGTTGCCGCATACGACCGTGCCGTCGATCGCGTCGAGGAGGTTGGGCCGAACCACTGGGTGCTTTTGTATACCCGTGGGACTGTGTTGGAACGGTCGGGAGACTGGGACCGGGCAGAAGCGGATTTCCTTCGCGCATTGGAACTTGAACCCGATCAGCCATTCGTCCTGAACTATTTGGGATATTCCTGGGTGGAGATGGGCCGCAATGTCGAAGAAGCCACCGAGATGATCGAACGGGCGGTGGCCCAACGACCCACTGCCGGGTTTATCGTCGACAGCCTGGGCTGGGGCCACTACATGCTCGGTAACTACGAAGAGGCCGTTCGCCAATTAGAACGCGCGGTGCAGTTGACCCCAGGCGATTCGACGATCAACGAGCACCTGGGCGATGCTTATTGGAAGGTCGGCCGCAAACGCGAGGCTGTTTTCCAGTGGCAGCATGCTTTGGATTTGGGCCCGGAAGACGATCAACTTCCCATCGTTCTCAAGAAGCTTGAGCAAGGGCTCGACATTTAGCGCCTCCCGCCCGGTCGCCAAGAATGGCAGTGTGCTGAAGTGTCGGGCGCCCGCGAAGCTCAATCTTTATCTTCATGTGTTGGGCCGCCGCCCTGATGGCTACCACGAATTGGACAGCTTGGTGGTGTTCGCCGAGGTCGGGGATGTGGTTGGGGTCGAACCGGGCCAGGGCCTAAGCCTGTCGATCACCGGCCCGTTCGCCGCCGGTTTGGCTGCCACCGAGCTAAGAGACAACCTGGTCATGCGCGCAGCAAAGGCGCTGGCGGCATGGGCTGGCTTAGACGGCGAGGCATCGGTGCAGCTTGAAAAGCGCCTGCCGGTGGCGGCGGGAATCGGCGGCGGTTCTGCTGACGCCGCCGCAACATTGATTGCTCTGAACCACCATTGGCGCCTGGACATTTCCAGCACCGACTTGGCGGCCTTGGGCATGAAATTGGGGGCGGACGTCCCGGCGTGTTTGAACGGACAGCCCCTTTACATGGCTGGGGCGGGGGAGCAGATCGATCCCGCGCCATGGATGCCATCATTGCCGGTGGTGCTGGTTAGCCCCAACGTGGCGCTTTCCACGGCCAACGTTTTCGCCGCCTTCCAGGGTCCATGGTCCAAACCTGGGCGCATGGGTCCCGCAAGCGGCCTAGACAATTGCGTTCAAGCTCTGGCTCAGCGGCGCAATGACCTCCAGCCCGCCGCCATGACTTTGCAACCTGAAATCGGGCATGCATTGGATGTGCTTGGGTCCAGTCCGGGATGCGCGCTGGCCCGCATGTCCGGCAGCGGCCCGGTGTGCTTCGGAATTTTTGGCTCGGCTGATGGCGCTAAATCCGCGGCCCTGAAAATCTCCAATCAACACCCCGGCTGGTGGGTGATGGCCACCACAGCGGCCGGGACTTGAGGCAGGCAATGAACGCTTTGGGAAAATTCCGTTGGATGGTGTTTGCCTTGGGGCTTGGCGCTTGCAACCAGTTATTGAACCCGGCCATGTCTGATATCGAACGCACCTGGGCTCACGCGGTTGTTGTAATGCCAGCGCTGACCGCGGATGGGCCTTTGATATCGACGATGGACAGCCCGGATGTGGCGACCCGGGCGGCGCTGTTGGTGGACGGCGAAACCCTGCCGGTGGCGCTTTATCTTCACGGCTGCACGGGCGTCGGCAATCTGGGATTTTTGCGGGACCTTGCGGACCAAGGATTCGCGGTGATTGCGCCGGACAGTTTCGCCCGGTCCTACCGGCCTCTGCAGTGCGATCCTGAAACCCAGACCGGTGGGTTCAACGTCTTCGTCTATGATTTCCGTTTGGCTGAAATCAGTTTCGCGCTGGAACGGTTGTGGTCGGTGGAATGGGCCGACTGGAACCGATTGGTGTTGGCTGGCGCGTCGGAAGGCGCCGTTGCCGTGGCGCTGTACAGGGGCGACGAATTCAAACGGCGGGTCATCGCTCAGTGGACCTGCAACGGCGCCCCTCATGTGGCCGGGATCGGCGCGCCCCCGGACGAGCCGATTTTCGCGGTGGTGGGGGTTGATGATCCCTGGTACGCCAATTTGGCAGAGGACGAACGGCGGAAACACTGCGGTGATTTCCTCGAAGGCCGCCCGGGTTCAAGATCGGAGGTCATTTTCAAACCCGGGGCCCACGATGTGTTTGACAACGCGGCCAAAGTCGAGGCAATGGTGAATTTTCTCAGCCTGACGATCGGGGGCTGATGGGCGAAAATGCAATAGTGTGGCGAGAATATCACGCCAATGCCCCGCTTTTGGCGTCAAACGCCGGTTTTTGGCGGCAAGTAACGTTTGATTGCCTTATAGAACAAGCGCATAGAGCGATTGTGGCGCTTGATCCTTTACATTGCTTAGGCTAGGTTCGCGATCAGATCACTGGTTTTCGTTAACGGCGGCTGTGCGCTGCGGTAACTGTTTTTGCGTAACTGAGCGTGTCTTTTGCATATTCACGCTTCGGCGATGTCCCTATCCCTGTTGAAATTCGTGGGGCAGGCGTCGCTGGTTGATGATGCTATGCTGCCTTCATGATGGTTTCAATGGCACTGTCGGCCTGAGCCTTTCTCAAGTG
>JAKZSO010000003.1:0-20500 GCA_047517625.1 Alphaproteobacteria bacterium | reverse complement strand
GGCACTGGCCCCACCGTAGTGGCCAAACACCACCCGGGCCGCGGACGGCGCGTCGGGGTCGATGATGTGATTGTCGGGCTTGGATTCGCCCGCGCGCAATGTTTCGCTGTGATGATGATCAAAGGCCAAATGGCATCCGGGCACATAGGGCAGGTTGGTGGTGATGTCGTGGTCGGTGATGTCCACCGTGCCGTCCTGCATGTCTTTGGGGTGGACAAATTTGATGTCTTCGATCAGGTCCAATCCCTTGAATAAAACAGCGCACACCAACCCATCGAAATCACTTCGCGTGACCAAGCGATATTTTTTTGACACGGGCTTTCCCCACAAAAACGGCAACGACCAATGGTGTGAAAACAAGCATAGCCCGGCGGGTCTGGGAAGGGCAATCGCGCCTGGGTGACAAAGTCGCCAAGGATGGGCACAATCCCCCAATGCGACTGAATTTGGCATGGGTTGTTGTGGCGGTGTCGGGGCTTTGGCTGCCCGTGGCCGTTGCGGGGCCTTTTGAGGATGCGTTGGCGGCAGCCGAGGGCGGCGATTTTGTTACCGCGGTAGCCCTGCTTTCTCCGTTGGCCGATGCCGGGGACCGGAATTCCCAGTATAATTTGGGGGTCCTGTACGAGAACGGCGGCGGCGTGGTTCAGGATTATGTGGAAGCGTTTCGGCTTTATGGTCTGGCCGCGCGTCAGGGCCAGCGCGACGCTCAGCTAAATTTGGGCGCCCTGTACGGCAACGGTTGGGGGGTTGATCGAGATTTGGCCGAGGCCTTTGCGTGGTTAAGCCTGGCCGCCGCCCAGGGCCAACCCGATGCCGCAAGTTTTCGGGATTTGGCGGCCTCCCAATTGACGGTCGAGGAATTGGCGGCAGCGCGGCAAAAATCCAGCATCTATTGGGACCTTTATGTCGTGCCGTTCCAGTAGACAATTGGCGATTTTGCCCTTGCCAGGCGTTCAGATGGGCCCCACCGTGGCCCTTGAGATCGAAAAACACGGATTGCCGGAGGCGACATGACCTTGCGCCGGATATCGCACATACTTTGCGCGGCAGCTTTCGCCGGAGTGCTCAGCACCGGCGCCTTAGCCCAGGACCACAATGCTCCTGCCGCCGAGGTGGCGCCGGAGGACTTGATCGGGATGATTATCGTCGGCAACGTGAGTGTACCGGTGGTGCGGGCGGGGCGGGTCCGCCACTACGAATACGGAACGGTGGGACTGGCGGTTGAGGACACCGGCAAATTCTTGGACGATATTTGCGAAAATCGTTTCGAGTTGGCCGATGCGTTCCTGGTCTATTTGCATGCCAACCCGTTTTCCACCGGTGGTGCGGCGAACGGCCAAGCGGCTTTAGAGAAGCTGCTGGCTTTGACCAGTCAGATTGTCGGCCCCGACATCGTCACCCGGGTTAATGTTGTTTGGAGCCGGACGCCCCAAGCCGCGAACAATGCCAACGCCTTTGGTGGCCGCACAACGGATGTCCCTTGCGGCGCGAACTAACGAAGAATATCAAGACCCAGGCTAGCGGTTCAAATCTGCATTCAATGTGATTGGCGTCGGCCGGCCCGCCAAAACGGACCGGTACACCTGCAAATTTTCGAACACGCGCTGGACATAATTTCGAGTTTCTGGAAACGGGATGGTCTCTATCCAGTTGATAACGTCCATGCCGCGCGATCGGGGGTCGCCATACTCCAGCAACCAGCCCTGAACCCGGGAAGCCCCGGCGTTGTACGCGGCCACGGCCAGCAAATAAGAGCCGTCGAACCGGGTCACTAAGTCCGCCAAATGGGCACTGCCCAAAGCCAGGTTATAGGCCGGGTCGGCGGTCAGCCGCGCGCGGTTGTAAGGGACTTGTTCCTTGCCGGCAACCGCCCGGGCTGTTGCGGGCATCAACTGCATCAAGCCCCGGGCCCCAGCCGAAGAAATGGCATGTTGGTTGAATTCGCTTTCTTGGCGGGCCACGGCCAACACTAACGCAGGCTCCAACGCGTTGCCGGGAGTCAGTCGGGGATACGAGGCCGTCGCAAGCACGATCCCTTCCCGGATCGCGAGCTTGGCCACCGACACCCCAAGGTCGGGACGCCCGGAGGTGATGGCCAGCGCCGCCACCAATCGGCGCTCACCCGGGGTCGACGCGGTGTCGGCCAAGCGCAAAATAAAGGGCCGAAGCCTGGATTGTTCGCCGACTTGGGCCAGCAATTGAACCACCGGGACCAGGCCGCGCTCGGCAAACCGATCGACATCGCCCTGGCCAGGAACCGGGTCGCTGGGCAGGGACAATCGCGGCTGGAGCAGCCCGGCAAATCCGCCGCCCAGGGCCTCGGCCGCCAATTGGCCATAAAACGTTGTCTGGTAGCGGGCGGCCTCGGTGTACCAGGACCGGGCGATGGCCTCCTCGTTCAGAGCGCCGGCGGCGCGCGCCGCCCAATAGGCGCCCCGGGCCAAGCTGACGGGGAACCGCACACTGGCATGTTCCCGGGTGAAATGCTGGTACGCGCTTTCGGCGTCTTCCAGCAGCGTCATGGCGATCCACCCAGCCAGCCATTCTGCGGCGGCAATATTAGCGCGGCCGGATTGGCCATGATCCCGGGTGAGTTGATAGGCGTCTGTGATGTGGCCCAAACCCAAGGACCGCCGCGCCAAAATGTTGCGCTCGGCCCACCACGGCCCGGCCCGGCCCAAGATTGCCGGCGGCGGCACCAGCAGGGCGATGGCGTCTTCGGTGTTGCCGGCGCGGCGCCGCCAACGCACCCGCTCGAACACCAAGCCCGGTTCTGTCAGCAAATCTTCGGGCACCGCACTAATGGCGGCGTCGACCCCGCCCAGCCGCAACATCAAGGCGATGCGGGCCCGGCCCACGGCGGCAGTGTTTTCATTCACCAACGGCAAGACCCGGCGCGCGGCGTCCGCCATCCCCCGCCAAATCAATTGGTCCAAACGGGCCTCGTGGTGCCTGGGCGTAAGCGCCAAGGCGAAGGTGTCCAGCAACGCGGCCTCGCTCCCCGGTTCCATGGGTGTTGACGTCCAGGCCTGCACCGCCCAGGCCTCGGCGTCTTCGCTTTGACCCATGGCAAGGTGGGCCTGGGCCAAGCGCAGCATGCCGACGCCGGAGGTTGGCGGATGGTGTTCGAACCACTCCAGTACACGGGCGGGGTCCGTTGCCGGGTCCATCTGGGCTTCGGCGCGAACGGCAAGCGTGACCTGCAGTGGCCAGCCCGGGTGGCTGCTAATGAAGCCAGAAATTTCGGCAAAGGTTCCGCCGCCATCCGCTTCCAGATAGCGCATCCACAACAACACCGATGTCAGGATTTGGTTGTCGGCCTGGCCGCTCTGGGCCAAAGCATGTTCCCAGTCCTCCTTTTCAGCCGCCTCAAACGCGGCCCGGTACAACGTTTGGTCCTCGTCGGAGAGCTGCGGCGGGCGCGGCCCCCCGAGCGATAGAAAGGAAAGATCCGGGGGACCGGGCGCGGCGCCGATCAGCACCAGCGCGGCAAAGGCGACCGCGAATTTCGCGGATATGCTGTTGGTCGTTTCGCCGGCCTCTTGTCGCCAAATTTCCACCCTGGCGTTCCCTTTGGCAAACGATCCGCCCCAACCATGAGCTCCTGGCCGAATTTTACGGGGGCCTGTCGGGCCGGGCAAGCTCGCCCATCACACCAGGGTTCGTCCCGATGCCTTGCCGCTGGCGATCACGGCAGCTATGGTCCGGCACCCGCAACCCCACACCATTTTTGGCCATGTTTCAGGGATCAATCACCGCTCTTATCACGCCGTTCAAGGATGGCGCCGTGGACGAGCCGGCGTTCCAATCGTTCGTTGAATGGCAGATCGACCAGGGCGCCCACGGGCTTGTTCCGTGCGGGACGACGGGGGAAAGCCCCACGCTCACCCACGCCGAACACAACCGCGTCGTGGACCTGTGCGTTGAAGCCGCCGGTGGCCGGGTCCCCGTGTTAGCGGGCACCGGGTCGAATTCCACACAAGAAGCAATCGCGCTGACCAAGCATGCGAAGGAAGCCGGGGCCGACGCGGCGCTGGTGGTCACGCCTTATTACAACAAGCCGTCCCAGGCCGGGCTTTACAAGCACTACAAGGCCATTCACGACGCCGTCGAAATCCCGGTCATTATCTACAACATCCCCAGCCGGTCCGCGATCAACATGACCACCGAAACCATGTCCGACCTTGGCGAGTTGCCGAGAATTGTGGGGGTCAAGGATGCCACCGGAGATTTGGCCCGGGTCAGCGCCACGCGCTTACTGTTGGGGTCAAATTTCGTCCAACTGAGCGGCGACGACGCCTTGGCCCTGGCGGCCATGGTCTATGGCGCCCAGGGCTGTGTCTCGGTTACCGCCAATGTGGCGCCGCGGATGTGCGCGCAGTTTCAAGACGCCTGCTTGAAGGGCGATTTTGGCACGGCACTGGCGCTCCATGACCGGTTGATGCCGCTGCATACGTCGCTGTTTCTGGAAACCAGTCCAGCGCCGGTGAAGTACGCCGTCAGCGTCATGGGCATGTGTACCGGCGACCTCCGTTTGCCCATGGTGGCGGTTGCCGAGGAAACAAAGGATCGCATCAGAGCGTCGATGACTTTCATCGGCGTTCTCGTGTAGAGCGCTTCGGCCATGGCCAAGCCCAGCCCCGGCGGGGAGGGCAGCAAAACAGTCGCCAAGAACCGCAAAGCCGGGCGCGACTATTTCATTGATGAACGCATCGAAGCGGGGATCGCGCTAATGGGCAGCGAAGTCAAAAGCCTGCGCGCGGGCCGGGCCTCGATCAACGAAGCCTATGCCGCCGAATTCGACGGCGAATTTTTCCTGCTCAATTGCCACATTCCGGAATATGCGCCGTCGGGGCGCGCCGGCCACGAACCCACCCGGCGGCGAAAATTACTGTTGCACCGGCGTCAGATCAGCAAACTCATTGGCACCGTGAAGACAGCGGGGATGACTCTGGTTCCCTTGGCGATTTATTTTAATTCCCAGGGCATGGCCAAGGTCCAACTTGGCGTCGCCCGGGGCAAGCACAAGTACGACAAACGCGCTGCCGAGAAAGCCAAGGACTGGCAGCGGGACAAGGAGCGATTGTTGAGGGACAGAGGTTAGCGTGAGCGATTATTGCCGTGGCGCGGGTTACAGACTTCGGCACCAGGGAACGCGCTTGTTGCGGGACCGTGGTTAGACGCTCGGGTGAACCAATCGCTCTCGAAGCTCGGCAAACACCGCCTCGAACATTTCAGGGGTCAGGCGTCCGGTGTTCACGTTGTATTGGGAGCAGTGATAGCTGTCGGTGAGCACCAAGCCGCCGCCCGCTGTTTTAGTAATCGTGTGGCTCGCCCCATGGCCAAAGGGAAACCGCGTTTGGCGCAGCCCCAGCGCCGCCACAACAGAATTGTGGGCGATGCGGCCGAGGGCAAGGATGGCCCGTAGATCTTGCAAGCCGGCGATTTCCGCGGCAAGGAACGTCCGGCAGGTCGTTGCCTCACCGCCGCGGGGTTTGTTGTCCGGCGGCAAGCAGCGCACGGCGTTGGTGATGCGCGCGCCAATCAGTGCCAATCCGTCGCTCGGATCCTCCCGGTACGTTCCTCGGGCGAAGCCAAACTTGATCAGTGTGGGGAACAGCAGCCGCCCCGCGACATCCCCGGTGAATGGCCGGCCTGTGCGATTGGCGCCTTGTCGGCCCGGGGCCAGGCCCACGATCAGCAGCCGGGCGTCGGCGCCACCAAACGCGGGAACGGGCGCGTTGTGCCAATCGGGGTTGGCAGCCCGCATCTTGGCCCGAAAGCCCACCAATCGCGGGCACAAATCGCACGAAGCTGGCGGTTCCGCCAAATGGTTCACTGACTTTGCTTCCAACATGTGCCCAAGGATACCCAAGGCCGGTGCAGTCAGTCGACCGGTGTCGGAAAGGAAGAGTAATGTTTGCGGCGGCGGTGTGGGTATGGAGGGTTTCGCAGTGATTCTTCTGGGCTTGGGGGCGAACATCCCCAGCGCGGCGTTCGGGGCGCCCCGGGAAACCTTGGAGGCGGCCTTGGCGATGATCGTGGACGCGGGGGTCTCGGTTCTGGCGCGGTCCCGGTGGTACACCAGCCCGCCGGAGTCACCGACCCCGGGCGCGGGTCAGGAATGGTACACCAACGGTGTTGCGGCTTTGGCCACCGATTTGGATGCGGGGGCGGTTCTTGCCGTGCTGATGGATGTGGAACGCCGCCTGGGCCGGGTCCGGGCGGTGCGTAACGAGGCCCGTGTTATCGACCTGGACCTGCTGGCGCACGGCGAATTGGTCATCGACCGGGGCCCGGATTTTATTGTTCCCCACCCGCGTATGCACGTCAGATCGTTCGTCTTGCTGCCCCTGGCCGAGGTTGCCCCGGGCTGGCGCCACCCAAAGCTTGGGGTGACGGTGGAGGCGTTGATCCGGGGCTTGCCCAGAGCGGCTTTGGCGGCGCCCATTTGAATAGCCGCCGTGGTTCGGAATCCTTGCAAATTCCGGTCGAAACCAATACATACAGGCTCAAATCTCATATCCACTGAATTGTGAATTTTTCGGAGTTGCCGCCCTATGGCCCGGGTTACCGTCGAAGATTGCGTTCTAAGAGTCCCTAATCGTTTCGAATTGGTCATGCTGGCGTCGCGCCGCGCCCGCGCGGTTTCGGCCGGCGAAGCCCTGTTGGTTGAACGGGATAACGACAAAAATCCGGTCGTTGCCCTGCGCGAAATCGGCGATGGCAAGATCGACTTGGACGCGCTCTACACGTCCTTGATCCAGGGCCTGCAGAAACATGTGGAGGTCGATGAGCCGGAAGAGGACAATATGGCGGCTCTGATGGCCGGCCAGGAATGGAGCGAAGCCATCGGACCCGACGACAGGACCGAAATCGATGGCATGGAAATCATCACGGCTGAGCCCGGGCAACAAATGGGTGCCTCGCCAGAAATGGACGCGCCAACGGGTGATGATGACATTGCCGGGGACAGCGACTCCGAATAGCGGGCTTTTCGTCCCGGCCGTGCGGCACGGCTTGGCCAGCCCGTGCCATTAGGGCGGCCGGCAATGGCCCACGACATTGATCTGGTTGAGCGGGTTCGGGCCTATGACCAGGGCGCCGATTTCTCCCTGCTCAATCGTGCCTATGCGTTTTCCCTGAATGCCCACGGCTCCCAAGTGCGCGAGTCGGGGGATCCATATTTTTCCCACCCCTTGGAGGTGGCGGAAATTCTCGCCGCCATGAAGCTGGATGCCGCCACCATTTCGACGGCGCTGCTCCATGACACGGTGGAGGATACCTTAGCCACTCTGGAAGAGATCGAGGAACAATTCGGCCCGGAAATCGCCCGGCTGGTGGACGGGGTGACCAAGCTTTCGCAATTGGATGTCACGTCATCCACCCAAACCCGTCAGGCGGGAAATTTCCGCAAGCTGTTTCTGGCCATGTCCAACGACATCCGGGTCTTGCTGGTGAAGCTGGCCGACCGGCTTCACAACATGCAGACGCTCAAGCATCTAAGCCCGGAAAAGCGCGCCCGGGTGGCCCAGGAAACCATGGACATTTACGCGCCTTTGGCCGAGCGCATCGGCATGCACGACATGAAGGACGAGCTGGAGGATTTGGCGTTCGCCGAGCTTAATCCCGAGGCCCGGGAATCGGTGCTGACCCGGCTGGAGTATGTGCGCGAGCAGGCCGACGACCGTGTCGCCATGATTTCCGCCGAGCTTTTGGCAACACTGACCAAGGCTGGGGTCGAGGCCCAGGTGGTTGGCCGCGAAAAGCGGCCGGTTTCCATTTGGCGGAAAATGGAGCGCGACCGGGCGTCGTTCGAACAACTTTCGGACATCGTCGGGTTCCGGATTGTCGTCGCCCAGCGCGACGACTGTTACCGGGCCCTAGGCGTGGTCCATGGCAAATTCCAAATGGTGCCGGACCGATTCAAAGATTACATCTCGACGCCAAAGCGCAACGGCTACCGGTCGATCCAAACCACCGTCATCGGGCCCGAACGCCATCGCATCGAAATCCAGATCCGAACCGCCGACATGGACCGCGAGGCGGAACTCGGCGTCGCGGCCCACTGGCAATACAAGCAGAACACCGAACATGCGGACGGCAATCAATATTTGTGGGTGCGTGAACTGTTGGATTTGCTGGACGCCGCGTCGAACCCGGA
Organism: Alphaproteobacteria bacterium; assembly: GCA_047517625.1. GTDB lineage: Bacteria > Pseudomonadota > Alphaproteobacteria > UBA2966 > CAIVPW01 > JABHVE01. The sequence continues at coordinate 12,336 of JAKZSO010000003.1, read as the reverse complement.
AGAATTCCTGGAGCACACCAAGCTGGAGATGTTTCAGGACCAGGTGTTTTGCTTTTCTCCCACCGGGGAATTGATCGCCCTACCGCGGGGGGCGACCCCCGTCGATTTCGCCTATGCCGTGCACACCGAGGTCGGCGACACAACGGTTGGCGCCAAGATTAATGGCCGCATGGCGCCGCTGCGGACCCAGCTTCGCAACGGCGATCAAGTGGAGATCGTGCGCTCGGAAGCTCAAACCCCATCGCCGTCGTGGGAAAGTTTTGTGGTCACCGGCAAGGCGCGGTCCGCCATTCGCAGGTACCGGGCGAAGCAGGAACAGTCCCAGTACGCCAAACTTGGCTTGGCCATGATCAAAAAGGCCTTCAGCGACATCGGCACCGAAGTCGCCGACGACGCGCTCGCCAGCGCTTTGCCGGGCCTGAGCCACGACACGTTGGAAGACTTGTATATGGCTGTCGGCAACGGCACGACCTCGGCCCGGAGCATTGTCGAGACCGTTCTGCCCGAACGGAAAATTAAACCGAAAAGCCGGCTGCCGAGCTTCATGCGCAAACGCGACGCCAAGGGCGGCGATCACGCCATCCCCATCCGCGGTTTGATCCCCGGCATGGCGGTGCATTTGTCGTCGTGTTGCCATCCCTTGCCCGGGGACCGCATTGTCGGCATCGTTTCGGAAGGCAAGGGCGTGACAATCCACACCATCGATTGCGACACGTTGGAGGCCTTTGGCGATAGCCCGGAACGCTGGCTGGATGTGGCTTGGGATAAAGACGCCGATACGCCGGAATTTCAAGTTGGCCGGATCAAGGCGGTCCTGGCCAACACCCCGGGCAGCCTGTCCACCCTGGCCACTGTGATCGCCAAAAACAACGGCAATATTTCCAATCTAAAAATAGTCGACCGCAACCCTGATTTTTTTGAGATGCGGGTGGATGTGGAGGTCCGCGATCTTAGCCACCTCACCCATATCATCGCCGCCCTGCGCATCGACCCTGCGATCTCGTCGGTGGACCGGATCAAGGGCTAGGCCCGGTGCCCTGTGACCTTCTGATTGTGATCAGCGGACCCGTGGGCGTGGGCAAGACAACCGTTGCGGAGGAGGCAAGCGCACAACTGGATCAACGTGGTATAGCGCACAAATTCATCGACTTGGACGCGTTGGGCGAGACCTATCCTCAGCCACATCGATTGACGCTGGCCAACCTGAGCGACGTTTGGGCCAACTGCGCCGACGGGGGGTCACGGACCCTGATCGTCTCCCATGTTGTCGAAGCCCAGAGTGATGTAACGGACCTTGAAGGGGCGGTATCCAGTTCTAAAACCATTGTGATCCAGCTAAGGGCTAGCGATGCGAACTTGCTCGACCGCGTCCAGCGCCGAGAGCTGGGCTCCGGGCTCGCCAGGCACGAAAAACGGGCGCTCGAACTCGCAACCATCCTTCAGGATGCTCCCGCCGATTTCGTGGTCGAAACCGACGGGCGTTCCATCATCGACATTGCCGGCGAAATTCTTGGTCTGGTCGAAAATGAGACCGGAATCCCGGCGCCGTGATTGTGTTGCCGCGCCCCGCGGGGTACCTTTCCGCGCCCTTGGCCCCAGGTGGAAGAAGCGGGCCGCGTGCCATGGAATCCTGCCGTGACGGCCCATCTTCGGCTAGGCGTTAACATCGATCATGTGGCGACCTTGCGCAACGCCCGCGGCGGCGCCGATCCCGACCCCTTGCTGGCGGCGCGGGCGGTAGCCGAGGCCGGGGCCGATGGCATTACCGCGCACTTGCGGGAAGATCGCCGCCATATCAATGACGCCGATATGACCCGGCTGAAAGACGGGGTCGACCTGCCTTTGAACATGGAAATGGCGGCCACGGACGAAATGGTGGCTATTGCGCTGGACCTTGGCCCCGCACATGTGTGTGTGGTGCCCGAACGCCGGGAAGAATTGACCACCGAGGGCGGCTTGGATGTGGCTGGCGCCAAAAATCGCCTGGGCGCGTTGGTGAGCCAAATGACCGCCGCCGGAATTCAGGTGGCCATGTTCATTGATCCGGATCCAAATCAAATTGCCGCCAGTGCCGAGATCGGTGCGCCCGCCATTGAGCTGCACACCGGGGAATACTGCAATGCGGCCGACGGTGCCGTCGCCACAGAGCTGGTGCGCCTGGTGGACGGAGCGGCCCGGGCGCAAAAACTGGGCCTGGAGTGCCACGCGGGCCATGGCCTCGATCTGAACAACGTTGGCGCCGTGGCGGCGATCCCGCAAGTTGTTGAATTGAACATCGGCCATGCCATTCTCGCTGCCGCTGTGTTTGATGGCTTGGCCCTCAGCGTTCGCGCCATGCGCGCAGCCATGGACCAGGCCCGGGGCCTATGATTATTGGCTTGGGCAGCGACCTGATCGACATTCGCCGCATCGAGCGCACCATCCAACGTTTCGGCGATCGCTTCCTGGACCGCATTTTCACGGACACCGAGCGGGCTAGATCCGACGCTCGGGCGGAGCGGATCGCGTCCTATGCCAAGCGATTTTCCGCCAAGGAAGCCTGTTCAAAAGCTTTGGGAACCGGGTTTCGCCGGGGGGTCTATTGGCGCGACATGGGTGTGGTAAACCTTGCCTCGGGGCGCCCGACCATGCGATTGACGGGGGGTGCCGCGCGCCGGCTAGCGGAGCTGACGCCAGCCGGAATGCGGGCCCAGATCGATGTGTCGCTGACCGACGAGCCACCAACGGCTCAGGCCATCGTCATAATTTCTGGCGTTCCAGACGACAAATAGTTGATGTTTAAAGCACAGTAAAACAAACGGTTACAGAAAGTATTTCATGTTAAATGAAAAGAGCGTCAAGGCCGCCAGTGGATTTGGCGAGGTCATCCGAACAGTCGTCTATGCCTTGGTGATCGCGCTGGCAATCCGCACGCTGGCTTATGAGCCGTTCAGCGTGCCATCAGAATCGATGCTGCCGACGCTGCTGGTTGGCGATTACTTTTTCGTGTCCAAATATTCCTATGGTTATTCCCGGCATTCCTTGCCGTTCAGCCCGGATTTTTTTGAAGGCAGAGTGATGGAGGGCATGCCCCAACGCGGCGACATCGCGGTTTTCAAAACCCCGGCGGACGACCAGACGGACTTCGTCAAGCGCATCATCGGTCTGCCCGGGGACACGATACAAATGCGCGAAGGCACGCTCTATGTGAACGGCTTGGAAGCGCGGCGCGAGCGGGTGGAGGATTTCCGCGACGTCGACCGGTTCGGCGACGTCAGGTTGGCGCCCCAATACCGCGAAACGCTGCCGTCTGGGGTGTCCTACATGGTGCTGGATATTCGCACGACGCCGCAAGACGATACCGTGATTTTCACGGTTCGCCCGGGCCATTATTTTGCCATGGGCGACAATCGCGACAATTCCCAGGACAGCAGGTTCAACTCCCCGGGAGCGGTCGGCCAGGTGCCGGCGGAAAATTTGGTGGGCCGGGCCGAAATTCTGTTTTTTTCCACGGATCGCAGCAGACCATGGTGGCAGGTCTGGCGGTGGGCGGTCATGATCCGCTACAGCCGCATTTTCGATTCACTGCGTACATGATTGATCTTTGTACATGATTGCCGACGGCCACCATTACCGTGACTGACGCCAATTTGGAGGATCTCCAGACGGCGTTGGGCCACCGGTTCACGCGGCCGGATCTGCTGACCGAGGCGCTGACGCACCCCAGCACGGAAAGTGCGCTCGACTTCAACGGTCTCGAATTCCTCGGCGACCGGGTTTTGGGGTTGGTCATCGCCAGTGATCTGCGTGACAAGTTTCCCGGCGGCGCCGCCGGTGATTTGGCCCTGCGCTACAACGCCCTGGTGCGCAAGGAAGCCTGTGTCAGCGCCGCCCGGGCGGCGGATTTGGGGCGCCATGTAACTATGAGCCCGGGCGAGCGCCAGGCGGACGGGGCGGACAAGGCGGGGATTTTGGCGGACGCCTGTGAAGCCGTGATTGGCGCCCTGTATTTGGATGGCGGCATGGCGGCCGCGGCTGGATTCATCCACAAATACTGGGCGACGCTGGCGCAAGAACAGGCCCCGGTGGACAAGGACTCCAAATCGGCCCTGCAAGAATGGGCCCACGCGGGGGGGCTCGCACCGCCCACCTATTCGCTGATTAGCCGCACGGGCGCCGATCACAACCCCCGTTTTATGGTCCGGGTCGAGGTTGCCGGGGCCGACAGCGATGGCCAAGTCGGCGAAGGACCGTCGCGCCGGGCGGCTGAACAAATCGCAGCCGCAACGATGTTGCAGGCGGTGAACGTTTGACCGGACCGGACCAAGTCGAGCAAACCCGGTGCGGGTACGTGGTGTTGCTCGGCGCGCCAAACGCCGGCAAGTCAACGTTGCTCAACGCCATGGTGGGCTCGAAAGTCGCGATCGTCACGCCCAAGGTCCAGACCACGCGCACGCGCATTATCGGCATCTCCATGGCCGGCCAAGCCCAGATCATTTTTGTCGATACCCCGGGGATTTTCGCGCCGAAACGCCCCTTGGAAAAAGCCATGGTCGATGCGGCTTGGACCGGGGCCGCCGACGCGGATCTGATCGTGATGTTGGTGGATGCCCGGCGGCCACCGGGATCGCTGGACGATGACACCCAGCGCATCGTTGACGGGTTGAAATCATCGGGGCGAAAAGCCGTGCTGGCAATAAACAAAATCGATCTGGTGCCGCGCCAGTCCTTGCTGGCCCTGACCGACGCCATGACCGGGGCGGGCAGCCCGTTTTCTCAGGTGTTCATGATCACGGCCTTGAAGGGCGACGGGGTCGAGGATTTGCGAAATCATCTGGCTGGAGCGTTGCTTCCCGGGCCGTGGCTGTACCCAGCGGATCAGGCGGCGGATGTGCCGCTGCGGTTCTTGGCAGCCGAGATCACCCGGGAAAAACTGTTTTTGTCGTTGCACCAGGAATTGCCTTATGGCCTGACTGTGGAAACCGAGGCCTGGGAGGATTGCGACGACGGCAGTGCCCGCATCGACCAAGTGGTGTATGTGGCGCGCAAAGGTCACAAGGGGATCGTCCTCGGAAAAGGCGGGGCCCAGATCAAATCCATGGGTGCCGCCGCCCGGCTGGAATTGGAACAGCTGCTGGACCGGCGCATCCACCTGTTTGTGCACGTAAAGGTGCGCGAGCGCTGGCTCACCGAGCCCGCGCGGTTCCGGGAAATGGGCCTGGAATTCCCGGCATCTGACGAGAGCGCGAATTGATCCCATCTAGTAAAATCGTGCTCTGAAATGCAGTGGTCCGACCAAGGCGTAGTGCTGTCCACGCGCCGCCACGGCGAAACGTCTGCGATCGTCCAGATTTTGACGAAAGACCACGGCCGCCACGCCGGATTGGTGCGGGGCGGGTCGGGACGCAAGGCCCGTGGCGTGTTGCAGCCGGGCAACGAGGTCTCAGCCACCTGGCGGGCGCGCCTGGAAGATCAACTGGGCAGCTTCACCGTTGAAATGTCCCGGCCCCGGGCGGCATTGGTGTTGGACGACCCGTTGCGTTTGGCGGGCTTGGTTGCGGCGGCGGAACTGGCCGAGGTCACTCTGGCCGAACGCCAACCGAACCCGGAGGTGTTCGCCAGCCTGACCGCCCTGATGGACGCCATCGAAAACGATGCCGATTGGCCCGCGGACTATGTGCGGTGGGAACTGGCCATGCTCGCGGATTTGGGGTTTGGCCTTGATTTGGCCGGGGCCGAATCCGGGGCGATGATTTCCAGCCGATCTGGTGAGCCTGTACCGATTGGCCAGCTCCCGGCTGCGGGGGAGCGGCTTTTGCCATTGCCTGGCTTTATTCACGGCGGGCCGGGGAGCCCCCATGAAATCGCCCAGGGCCTGGCGTTGACGGGGCTTTTTCTGGAACGGGCGGTGGAAGCACCCGGGCGGGATTTGCCCGCTAGAACACGACTGGTAGAGCGTTTTGCTCGCCTAGACACAACATCTGGGGTAGTTTCCGCGGATGGACGTGAAGGTGTCTGACCCCAATTCTGGCTCCGGTGGCACTGGCGGCGGCGAAATCCGCGAAGTAAGTCTTGAAGAAGCCCTGGGCGAGCGTTACCTCGCCTATGCCCTGGCCACCATCACCGCGCGGTCGTTGCCCGATGCCCGGGACGGCCTGAAACCGGTGCATCGGCGCTTGCTGTTTGCCATGCGGGAATTGAACCTGGACCCGCGATCCAGCTTCAAGAAATGTGCCCGGGTCGTCGGCGATGTGATCGGCAAATTCCATCCTCACGGCGAACAGGCGGTGTACGACGCCATGGTCCGTCTGGCCCAGGATTTCGCCGCGCGCTACCCGCTGGTGGATGGCCAGGGCAATTTTGGCAATGTCGACGGCGATGGGGCGGCGGCCATGCGCTACACCGAGGCGCGCCTGACCGCCGTGGCCGAGGCCTTGCTGGAGGGCATCGGCGAAGACGCCGTCAACTTGCGCCCCACTTACGATGGCGCGGAAAAGGAGCCCGATGTGTTGCCGGCGGCGTTCCCCAATTTACTGGCCAACGGCGCGGCCGGGATCGCGGTGGGTATGGCGACCGCCATTCCGCCCCACAATGTAGGGGAGCTGTGCGCTGCCTTGGTCCACCTCATAAAGTATCCACGCGCGACCGCGGCCAAATTAGTGGACCTGGTGCCCGGCCCGGATTTTCCAACGGGCGGGCTGTTGGTGGAAAGCCGGGAACAAATAATTGACGCCTACCGCACGGGGCGCGGCGGGTTCCGCCTGCGGGCAAAATGGAAAACCGAGAAGGAAGCCCGTGGCGTCTACCTGATCGTTGTTACAGAAATTCCCTTCCAGGTTGCGAAATCGCGGCTGGTGGAACGTATCGCGGAGCTGATCAACGCCCGCAAGCTGCCGTTGCTTGGCGACGTCCGTGACGAATCCGCCGAAGACATACGCTTGGTATTGGAGCCCAAATCCCGGTCCGTCGACGCGAACGTCTTGATGGAGGCCCTGTTCCGGGCCACCGATCTGGAGGTGCGGGTGCCTTTGAACCTGAATGTTCTGGATCACGGCCGGGTGCCGGTTGTGTTGGATTTGCGCGGCGGATTACAGGCGTTCCTGGATCACCGCCTGGAGGTTCTGGTCCGCCGCACACGGCACCGCCTGGCCAAGGCCGAAGATCGGTTGGAAGTGTTGTCCGGGTATCTGGTGGTTTACTTGAACCTGGACGAGGTCATCCGCATCATCCGTGAAGAGGACGAACCAAAGCCCGTCTTGATCAAAACTTTCAAATTGAACGACCGCCAAGCCGAAGCAATTCTAGACTTGCGATTGCGGCAGTTGCGAAAATTGGACGAACAATCGATCCGCTCCGAATTCGACGATTTGACGGCCACCAAAGAAGGCTTGGGGAAATTGCTGAACGATGAGCCCGCCCAGTGGAAAGCCATCACCAGGGAAATCAAGGGAATCAAAAAGCAATTTGGTGGCGGTGCCTTGGGCCAACGGCGCACCGAAATCGGAGCCCCGCCAGCGCCGGTGGACGTGCCCACCGAAGCCATGGTGGAGCGCGAACCGATCACCGTGATCTGTTCGCAAAAGGGTTGGATCCGAGCGGCCCGGGGTCACATCGAAGAGAACGGCGAGGTTCGCTACAAGGACGGCGATGTCGGGCGGTTTTGGCTTCATGCCCAAAGCACCGATCGGATTTTGCTGTTCGCCACCAACGGCCGGTTTTACACCTTGAACGCGGCCAAATTACCCGGCGGACGCGGTGCCGGCGACCCTGTGCGTTTGATGATCGATCTGGCCAACGACGAAGATATTGTGACGGTGCTGGTGTTCGCGCCGGGAAAAAAATTGCTGGTGAGTTCCAGCGACGGCCGCGGCTTCATCGTCGCCGAAGACGACACCCTGGCCCAAACCCGCAATGGCCGCCAGGTGCTGAACCTGGGTGCCGGAGCCGAAGCGGTGGCGTGCCGCCCCGCCGACGGCGATACCGTGGCTGTGGTCGGCGAAAACCGCAAAATAGTGCTTTTCCCGGCGGGCGAACTTCCCACCATGGCCCGGGGCCGGGGCGTGGTTTTACAGCGCTACCGCGACGGCGGCTTGGCTGACGCCAAGGTGTTCGATTTGGCCGAGGGCCTGTCGTGGCGGTCAGGGGACCGGGTCCGCACCGAACGCGACTTGGGCTATTGGATCGGCAAGCGCGCCCAAGCCGGGCGTTTGGCGCCAAAAGGGTTCGCAAAATCGGGGCGATTTGGCTGACGTCACGAACACAGAATGGTAGAATTCCCTCTTCAAGCTCGGAAAATTCATGGGGCTACATAGGAGCCATCATAATGTCGACGCACTCTGAAGCCACGGCGCCACTAGCCGCGACAACGCTGGGGGAGGCTTTGTGGCCCGCGGAGCAGCTAAGCCGCCTCGTTCGGGGCACAATTCTCGTGGTCGCCGGCTCGCTGGCGTTGTGGGTTTCCGCGAAGGTTCAAATTTCCATCCGGCCGGTCCCGATTACCCTTCAGACGCTTGCTGTTCTGATGATCGGCGCCGCATTCGGTTGGCGGCTGGCTTCCGCTACCGTGCTGCTGTATTTGGCGGAAGGGTTCGCCGGGCTCCCTGTTTTCGCGGGCGCCGTTGCGGGACCGGCTTATTTTTCGGGGCCCACCGCGGGGTTCCTACTCGGGTTCCTGCTGGCTGTCTTCGTCGTTGGTGGTCTCGCTGAAAAGGGCTGGGACCGAAATCCCGCGACGTTGGCTGCGGCACTGGTCATCGGCAACATCGCGCTTTACATCCCCGGCCTTTTTTGGCTGCAAACGTTTACCGGCTGGAGCGGGGTTTGGGGCGCGGGATTGCTGCCCTTTGTGTACGGGGATGCATTGAAGCTCACCCTCGCCGTCCTGCTGCTTTCGGCCGGGTGGGAGGTATCTCGGCGGTGGTTGGGCCGGGGCTAGGACGGCCTCACTACCCACAAAATTTTGATCGCGGGTTGGATTGCGATCGCGCCCAAAGCGACCGAAAGTAGCCTCCTCAGCGAAGGAGGCTGCCATGCCAAACCCCTCGATCCTGCGTCCAGATTTTGTCGCGAGCCCCCGGCTGGTAAGGGTGGTCTTAGGCGGTGAGTCATCGCCCAGTCCGAGGCCACCGTTTTGGTGCGCGGCGCGCGTACGATCCCCATCTACTACTTTCCCCAGACTGACGTGAACACGGAATTTTTGAAGCCCAGCGGCCGGGTGGAGGCGGTCGACACAAAAAGAGACGCCACCTATTGGAACGTCGCCGCCGTAGGCAAAAGCGCCGAAAACGCCGCCTGGAGTTTCACGACGCCGACGCCCGAAGCAAAGATCATAAAAGAATATGTGGCGTTCGCAAATGGACCAGTGATTCGAAGAGGACGAGGAAGTGTTTGTCCATGCCCGGGATCCTTACCACCGGGTCGATGTGGTGGACAGCCGGCGGGCGGTTTGGGTGGTTGCGGGCGGCGAGGATTTGGCCACAAGCACGGCGACCCGGGTCCTGTTCGAGACCGGATTGCCGGTGCGTTACTACATCCCGCGGAATGATGTGCGAATGGACGTGATGGAGCCGTCGGACACGCGGACCCAGTGCCCCTACAAAGGCACTGCCGAATATTTCTCAGCCCGTCTCGGCGGCGAAATTCTTGAAGATATCGTTTGGACCTATCCCAACCCGATCGCCGAATGCCCGCGGATCGCCAACTACATTTGCTTTTTCAACGAGCGCGTCGAGGACATTTATGTCGATGGCACGGCCATCGAACAGGTGGCCTCGCCTTGGTCGCAAAATCCTGACCAAAGCTAGCCAATGATGTCGTCTAAATCCCGCCAACCTTGGACTGCCAACTGCAAACCCTCCAACGGACGGAACCGGGACTTGTAGGACATCTTTGGGCTATCGGCGATCCAGTATCCGAGGTGGACGTAATTCAACGCCAAAGCCGAGGCGTGATTGATGTGCCAAAGCACCATGTACGAACCCAGGCTGCGCTGAGCTTCCGCCGGATCAAAAAAACTGTAGCAAAGGGACAGCCCGTCGGTCATGTGATCCGTCAGGCAGGTGGCCACCAGCCGGCCGTCGCCGTTTCGGAATTCAACCATTCTGGTCGCCACCGCCGTGTCTTCCACCATGTCTTGGAATTCGCCGAAATCCATTGACGCCATGCCCGATTCCTGGTGCCGGTTCAGCTGGTAGCTGTGGAACAAATGGTACTGCTCAGCCGTTGCGATGGGCGGGCATTCTTGCGCCACCAGGTCAGAATTTCGCTTGGCGATGCGTTTTAGCGACCGCGTGTTCTGGAAATCTCTGACCCGAACTCGAACGGGGATACAGGCGTGGCAATCCTCGCAGGCGGGCTTATAGACAATGCTTTGGCTGCGGCGAAATCCGGATGCGGCCAAAGCTTCGTGCAGGCGGTCGGCGTTGCGGCCAACCAGCGGCGTGAACAGTTTGCGCTCGATGCGGCCGTTGATGTATGGGCACGGCGCGGCCGGCGTTGCAAAAAATCGGTGAAGAATTTGGTCCGGGCCGGTCACATGTCACTCGTCAGTGGCGTTACCGCATGTCCGGCGGCAGCACCGGGGAGTTGCGCAAAAGCACTAAGCTGATGCGCCGGTTTTCTGGCAGAAACGGGTCTTCCGGGGTCAGCGGTTCAGAATCCGCCTTGCCCACGACCTCGCGCACCCGGTCTTCGGGAAACCCAGATGTGGTTATGACCCGGCGGCTGGCATTGGCCCGATCCGACGACAGTTCCCAATTGGTGTAGCCGTCGCCGGCGCCAAAAGGTTCCGGGTCCGTGTCGCCGGAAATCGACAAGTCGTTCGGTAGTGCGGCGATCACCTTGGTGATTTCGTTCAGCAACGCGCGGGTACGGGCAGGCATGGTGGCGCCCCCCGCGGCGAACATGGAGCCGCCTTCTTTGTCCACCAACTGGATGCGCAATCCGGCCGGGGTTATGTCGACCAGGACGTTGTCCCTCAGCGCCGCGATGTCGGGGTTGGCGGCCAATGCGGCGTTCAATGATGCCTCGGTGGCATCGAAGTCCGCCTGTTCGCGTTCGGCGACAAGATCAGCAATTTCCTCGTCCGTCGGCTGCCGCACTTGCGCACCCACCGGCGGCGGTCCGATTTCCGCGATGACCTGGGGTGGCGCTCCTTCTCCGATGCGGGCGCCGTCCGGGGCAAAGGTACGCCCGGCCAAAACCCCGCCAGCGCCGCTGCGGCTTAGGGAAAGAGACGTCGGGGCAAAGTAATCCGCCAGGCCGCTTTTCTGTTCGTCGGTGGTGACGTTGACCAGCCACAGCAGCAAAAAAAACGCCATCATTGCGGTGACGAAGTCGGCGTAGGCGACTTTCCATGCGCCGCCGTGGTGACCTGCGGCGACCTTGTTGATGCGCTTGACGATGATTGGCTGCAGGTGCGTTTCGTCCGCCATAATGTCCGCCTAGTTCAGAGCAAAAAGTAGGTCCTGATCTTGAGTATACAACACCGCCGACGTTCGGTGGGCACGCGGATTTATGAAATCTGAGGGGCTTCCTGCACCGCGTTTTCAAGTTCGAGAAACGTCGGGCGTTCGTGGTTGAACAAGGTTTTGCGGGCGAATTCCACCGAAACCGCCGACGGTTAACCACTCATGTGGGCCAACAGCCCGGCCTTTATGCTTTCCAGGTATTTGATGTCGGAATCGGCATAGTGTTCAAGGCTAGAGCCAATTGGCCCAACAAGCCCATATGCCAGCAACACCCCCAGGAACGTTCCCACCAGCGCCGCGCCGATCTTTTCACCCAACACTTCCGGCGGTTCGGTGATCGAGCCCATGGTTTGAATCACCCCGAGCACCGCCGCGACGATGCCGAAGGCGTGCAGGCCTTCGGACATGCCGGTAATCGCGTGGGCCACATGGTGGGCCTCGGTCAGATGGGTTTCAATGTCCTCATCGATCAGCGTTTCCATTTCATGGGGGTTGTCGGTGCCCATGGTCATCAAGCGCAAATAGTCGCACAGAAATTCCACCGCCGTGTCGTCGCCCATGAATTCCGGGAAAGAGGAAAACAGCGCACTTTCGGCGGGGTCTTCAATATGTGCTTCCAGGGTCAGCATGCCCTTGGATTTGGCGATGCGGAACACGGTGTACATCAACACCAACAGTTCCAGATATTGGCTTTTTTTGTGGGGCGGCCCTTTAAGGGTTCGGCCTAGGTGCGTGAGCGTGTGCTTCAGCACCGATCCAGGGTTGGCGATAATGTAGGCGCCGATGGCGGCGCCAAGAATAATCAGCACCTCCAGGGGCTGGTTAAGAACCGACAACTCCCCGTGAGGCATGTAGCCCCCCAGGATCGATCCAACAACAACCCCAAGGC
>JAKZSO010000002.1:0-2676 GCA_047517625.1 Alphaproteobacteria bacterium | reverse complement strand
CTCTAGTAGAGTGGATCAATGGGCGCCGAACTGGACTTGGACCGCAAGGAGCTAGAATCCATGGTGGCGTACGCCTTGTGGCGGCGGCTGGATTTGCGGCCAAAAAAGCGGAGCTTGGACGATGCCCGAATTTGGGCCGCGGTGGTGGTGGATCACTTGGAGCTTTGCGGCGTGCGGTGGTCGAAATCGCCGCCCAAGGCCCTGCACTCTACCCCCGCGGGACGACACCCTGGGCCAAAGCAGGGGCCTTAACTGTTGGTCGGCTCGGAATCAGGATCCGTGGCGATCGCCAATTCCGCGTCGCTCACGTGGGCGTGGGTAAGATCGGCGCCAGTCATGTTGGCCCCGGACAATTTTGTAAACACCCGGCGGCCGAGAGGTTGGCCGGTCGGGCTCAGCAATTCAATGCTGCCAAGCTGGGCGTGGACCAGCCGGGCACCGGTCAAGTCGGCGCCATCGAAATTCGCGCCGGACAGGTGGGCGAAGCTCAAGTCCGCCCCGGCTAGGTTGGCGCCGCGAAGATTCGCCAACACCAAATGCGCCCGGGTCAGGACGGCGCCGCTGAGATCACAGCCGCTGAGATCGGCGGCTTCCAGGAAGATGCCGGCCAGGTCCTTCCCGGCCAACGAGGTGTCGGCCAGCCCCGCCCGTTCGCCGTCATCGCCGTTGGAATTCACCCACAAGGCGTGGTCCCGGAACAGGGCCTGAAGACCCGCGGACATGGCGGCTGTCCCGGGGCTAAACTTGGCCCCAGAGAAATCAGCCTTTGCCAACTCGACCCCGGCCAAAATTGCGCCATGGAGCACCGCCCCAGCGAAGCTAGCCCCAGCGATATTGGCGTCCTGAAGGCTGGCGGCCGTCAGATTAGCGTCCTGGAGGGAGGCGAAACACAGAGTGGCGCCGGTGAGATTGCAGCACCGGAGGTCCGAGCCATCCAAATACGGCGTGCGTCAGATCGGCCTCGACCATCGTTGCCTTGGCCAAATCCGCGCCGTTGAGTTTGGCCCGTTCCAAATTCGAGCCATCCAGGTTGGCGCTTGAAAAATCAGCCCAGCGATTGGGGGACGAAACCGTCCCGCCGGGGCGGACGTCGGCTTCTTTCATGCCGGCGCCGGCGATAATGGCGCCGCGAAACCGGGCCCCGCGCAAATCGGTGCCATTGAACAAAGAGTCCCGGGCGTCGGCGTTCTCAAAATTGGCGCAAAACAGGTCTGCCGCGCTGAAATCGACGCCGGTCAGAATTGTTCCGGCAAAATTGGCGCCAGTGAGAAGCGCCCGCGTCAACTCAACCCCGGCCATATCCCGGTGGGACAAATCGGCCCGGCGCAGGTCAGCGCGGACGCCACCTGGCAGTCCCCGCACATACCTGATGTGCAGCCGTAAGATTTCTAGAAGGCGTTCTGCCTCCATCCCCTGCCCCCAAGCGTTACTCTTTTCGTTGCCCATATCTTGGATGAAAGAGCTTGGGTTCTGGGTACCCGGATACCGACCGAAACTCAATCAATCTTTGTCACTTGGTGGGGAAAAGTTGGTTAACTGTGACATGCATATATGCGCTCAAGGTGCCCTGAGACTGCAGTCTAATTTTCTCGCCAATTTGCGTTTAGCCCGGTGACTATGCGAGCACCAAAGCTCCGCCGCGATCCTCAAACCGCGCCGCCAGATCCGGTGTCAGCTGGCTGAACAGGGCAGGGGTCACGATCAGGTCGTAGCCGCGTAGTTTGGCCGCGTCGTTGATCACTTCCCCGTAAATGTCCAGGCGCTCCTGGCTGGGCGCTCCGATCGGGCCGCAGGCCACAGGCCCCAATCCGATTTTTATCCCGGTCCGGCCGGGAAATCTTATGTCAGTCAGCCAAGCATCCAAATTGGATTTTAGGCCCAGTAAAGCCAGGACCGCACGATCCGGCTCGTCGGCGGCGAAGGCGAATAGTCCGGCATCGCCGATAGCCTTGATGAGGGTGCCGCCGGCGCCAGAAATACTGCCGCCCGCAGGTGCAAACAACGCGCTGGCATGGCCAAGAATTTCGGCAGGTGGCAGGCCCGCGCACCAGCGCGCATAACCGCTAAGGTCGAAAAACCCAACGATCAAAGTCTGTTCGCCTGGATGCAGTTGGAACATCGAAAACGCCTGCAAAGCGCAATTCGATTTAGCGTATCACGGCGCTCAAATCCGTGTCCCCAAGTTTGGCGTGCGTCAGGTCGACCGCGACAAATTTTGCCCCAGCGAATCTGGTCGCCACCCGCCGTCCGGTGGGGAGGCCACCCGGGCCGGAAATTTAGATGCTGCCAATGCGGGCGTGAACCAGCCGGGCCCCGGTCAGGGTTGCCCGGGCGAAGTTTGCGCCCGCCAGCTGGGCGTGGCTGAGATTGGCCCGGGTCAGGTTTGCGTCACGGAGATCAGCCAACACCAGATTGCTGCGCATCAGGTTGGCGCCGGACAAATCGCACTGCGCCAGATCGGCCCCGGCCAAGAAAATCCCCGCCCAATCGACCCCGGCCATGGCAATGGCGCCCAGGGCCGCGCGGGAGCCTTCGGCCCCGTGGGTGTCGGTCCAAATCGCGTGATCCCGGACCACCCCTTGGAGCGCTGCCGACATGGCGGCGGCGCCAACACTGATTTTTGCCTCGCGCAGGTCGGCCGTGGAAAGATCCACCCCGGCGAGAATCGCCCCATGC
>JAKZSO010000001.1:0-14828 GCA_047517625.1 Alphaproteobacteria bacterium | reverse complement strand
CCACGGTGTTGGCCGCGGCTTCCGGCAGATCCGCGAACAGCTCTAGCATTTCTTCTGGCGGCTTGAACCGGTGCTCCGGCGTCACCCGGCGGCGATTGGCTTCACTGACATAGGCGCCGTCAGCAATGCACAGCAGCGCGTCGTGCGCTTCGAACATCTCCACGGAGGCGAAATACACATCGTTGGTGGCCACCAGGGGGAGGTCGTGGGCATAGGCCAAATCCAGGAGACCAAGCTCGATCCGCGCTTCGGCCTCCAGCCCATGGCGCTGGATTTCCACATAAAGCCGGCCGGGGAACATGGCGGCCAAGCGGCTCAAGGCGTCTTTGGCGTGGGCGCCCTGGCCCTGTGCCAGCAACCGCCCCACCGGCCCGGCCAAGCCCCCGGTCAGTGCCAACAAACCATCGGCATGCTCGGCCAAAACCTGCCAAGACACCTGGGCGGTTTGGCCGGGATCGGTGTCCAAATACCCGGCGCTGGTCAGCGCCATCAGATTGGCGTAGCCGACGTCATTTTGGCCGAACAAGGCGATGCGATCAGGCGGCGGGATTTGCAAGGCGCCGGGAGGCGCACCCTCTGGCCGTTCCAGCGCCAAGGCGCACCCGGCGATGGGTTGAACCCCCGCGCTTGCCCCGGCGATGGAAAATTCCAGCGCGCCGAACATGTTGCCGGTGTCTGTGATGGCCAGCGCTGGCATGCGGTGATGGCGGGCCAAGGCAACCGCCTCGTCCACCCGGATCGCGCCTTCGGCCAAGGAATAGGCCGAGTGAACGCGCAAGTGAATGAAAGCGGCGTGGCCCATGGCCTAGTTTCGCATGAAGTGCCCCTTGAACCGGTGCGAACGATCCCAGAACTCGGAAATTTTCTGTGGACTACTCCGGGATTAACGCCCCGTCGCGCATCACAAGGGTCCGGTCCATGCGCTGAGCCAATTCAATATTGTGCGTCGCGATCAAAGCCGAAACCTTGTGTTCCCGGACCAAGTCCAACAACGCCGCGAAAACGGTGTCGGCGGTACGCTGGTCCAAATTGCCGGTGGGCTCGTCCCCCAGCAATACATCGGGGTTGTTGGCCACGGCCCTGGCGATGGCCACGCGCTGGCGTTCGCCCCCCGACAATTTTCCCGGGCGGTGCCCCAACCGCTGGCCCAGCCCCAATCGATGCAACAAATCCTTGGCGTGGTTTTCGGCGGCGCCTAAGCCAATTCCGGCAATGCGCTGGGGCAGCACCACATTTTCGAGGGCCGAAAAATCCGGCAGCAAGTGATGAAATTGGTAGACGAAGCCGATGCGCTGACGCCGGGTTTGGGTGCGCTCGCGATCCGCCATTTTCCCGCAACCCTCGCCGCCAATCCAAACCTCGCCAGAGTCAGGCCGGTCAAGCAGTCCCGCCACTTGCAGCAGCGTGGTTTTTCCGGACCCCGACGGCCCCACCAGGGCGACGATTTCCCCAGGCTTGACGGATGCGCGCACTCCGTTCAGGACTTTGAGTTCGTTGTCGCCCTCTTTGAAGGTGCGGAAAACTTCCTCCAACACCAAGACCGGAGCGTCACCGGTTGGCCCAGGATCATTCACCGCGCAACACCTCCACCGGGTCGGTTCGCGCCGCCCGCCACGACGGGTACAAGGTCGCGGCAAAAGACAAAAACAATGCCATGAGGACGATGGTGGCAACTTCACCGGAATCGACCTTTGCCGGAAGCTGGGACAAAAAGTAGATTTCCGGGGCAAACAGCTGGGTACCGAACAACCCTTCGATCGCTTGGCGAATGGTTTCGATATTCAGGGAAAACCCTAGGCCCAGAACCACACCAGCAATGGTGCCAATGACCCCGACGCTGGCCCCGGCAATAAAAAATACCCGCAAAATCATGGCCCGGGGCGCCCCCATGGTCCGCAGGATAGCGATGTCGCCGCGTTTGTCTTTGACCAGCATGATCATGCTGGAAATGATGTTCAGGGCCGCGACCAGAATGATCAACGTCAGGATCAAAAACATCACATTGCGTTCCACCTGCAGAGCATTAAAAAATTGGCGGTTTGCTTGACGCCAATCGAACAAGCGGGCTTCGGGGGCCGCGGCCCGAATTGCGGCGGCGGGGCCTTCCAACTTTTCCGGGTCCTGGACCAAGACTTCGACGGCTGAAACCAAGTCTTGCATCCGAAAGAAAACCTGTGCCGCCTCCAGAGGCAAAAACACGAAGCTTGAATCGTATTCGAACATGCCGACGCTAAAGGTCGCCGCCACGATGTAGCCCTTCATCCGCGGCACCGTGCCGAACGCGGTTGCCGTGGTCTGGGGCGCGACCAAGGTCACCTGGTCGCCGACACGCACCCCCAAGGTGCGGGCCAGGCGATCCCCCAGCACCAGGGAATTGGTGCCGTGAAAATCATCCAGGGTCCCGGTGGAAATACCGCCGGCGATCAAAGCGTTTTTCGCCAAATCCTCGGGCCGGACTCCGCGGATCAGGGCGCCGCTGGCGGCACCTTCGGCCATGGCCATGGCCTGGGCTTCAATGATCGGTGTTGCCTGCACCACGCCATCGGATTCACGGATGGCGGCGGCGATGCGGTCATAGTCCCGCACCGGACCTTCGCTGCTTTGGACGATCAAATGCCCGCTGATGCCGAGAATGCGTTCGATTAGATCGGCTCGGAAGCCGTTCATCACCTACATGACGATGATCAGCGTGGCGACGCCCAGGGCAATGCCGATCAACGAAAGCCACGCGATCACTGAAATAAAACCTTCACGCCGCGCCCGCAAATAGCGTGCGGCGATGCTCCATTCCAGGCTGGTGAACATCGCCTAGGAAACGGCTCCGGCGGGCGCGCCGGTCAGAGCGGCGAGCGCGGACTCGATGGCCAGGGTTTGCTTTGCCCCGGTCGCGCGATCTTTCAGTTCCACCGTGCCCTGTTCTGCTTCCCGGGGCCCGCAGATGATTTGGGCAGGGAGGCCGATTAGATCCATCGTGGCGAATTTGGCTCCGGGCCGGTCTTTGCGATCATCAATAAGAACGTCCAGTCCGGCGTTCACCAACCCTTCATAGAGAGCGGCGCAGACCCTGTCCGTGGTCTCGTCGCCGGGTTTAAGATTTAGCAACCCCACATCGAATGGTGCCACCGAGGTCGGCCAAATAATTCCGTCGTCGTCATGGGAGGCTTCGATAATGGCCCCCGCCAACCGCGAGACACCAATTCCGTAGGAGCCCATTTGTACCGCCACGGATTTGCCGTCAGCGTCCTGGACCGTCGCGCCCATGGCCTCGGAATACTTGGCGCCGAAATAGAAAATGTGGCCGACCTCGATGCCCCGGGTTTCCACCCGGCTGCCCTCGGGAACCTCGGTTTGGAAAGTACCCACATCGTGTTTGTCGTCGGCGGCGGCGTAGAGGCTGGTCCATTTGTCCACCAGGGGCTGGAGATCGCTATCGTAATCGATGCCATCGCCCAAGGGTTCGAACGACAGGTAGTCGCCGTGCAAATAGGCCTCGCTTTCACCGGTTTCCGCCAGGAGGTGAAATTCGTGGCTCAGATCGCCGCCGATGGGGCCGGTGTCGGCGGCCATCGGCACCGTTTTCAAGCCCAGCCGCTCGAACGTGCGCAGATAGGCGATGAACATTTTGTTGTACGCCCGCCGGGCACCCGCCGCATCCAGGTCAAATGAATAGGTGTCTTTCATTAGAAATTCGCGGCCGCGCATGACACCAAAACGGGGCCGCACCTCATCGCGGAATTTCCATTGGATGTGATACAGGGCCTTGGGCAAATCCCGGTAGCTCTTCACGTCGCGCCTGAAGATATCGGTAATCAGTTCTTCGTTGGTCGGGCCGTACAGCAGGTCGCGATTGTGGCGGTCGGTGATGCGCAGCATTTCTTTGCCGTAATCATCGTAGCGGCCGCTTTCCCGCCAAAGATCCGCGGGCTGAATGGTTGGCATCAGCAATTCCTGGGCGCCGGAGGCATTCTGTTCGTCCCGGACAATCGCCTCGATCTTGCGCAACACCCGCAGCCCCAAAGGAAGCCAAGTGTAAATTCCCGCCGCCGACTGGCGGATCATGCCAGCGCGCAGCATCAGCCGATGCGAGACGATCTCTGCTTCCGCTGGAGTCTCTCGAAGGGTCGGCATAAAAAATTGGGAAAGGCGCATATGCGGCGCGGAGTTTAGGCTACCGGTCCACACCGGGCAATGGCGGGGCCTGGGTGACGACTGCCAAACATGCGGTGCGCAACGCCGAGGTTTCGGTTGCGCCCAGAACCTGGCCATTAAACATGACCTGACCGTCGCTGAGGCGGATCGACAGTACCCCAATATTGGCGGCCAAATCCCCCAGTCCTGGGGGGAGCCGGAATCCCCAGAAATTCAAAAATTACGACCTTGATTGGGACAGTAATTTCGCCAGGCAACGGCAATGCCCCCGCGGGTTTGGCGGGCGCCAGATTGGCGCCGACCACCGGCTGCCCCCGAACATCAACGCCGGGGGTCAAATTCGCTCCCGCCACGGGCTGGCCGCGAACGTCGACCGCGGGGGCGAGGTTCGCGCCGGGCACTGCTGCTTCAATTTCCAGAATTCGGGCGCATTCTTCGGCCGTGAGCACCGGCGGGACATCGTCTTGGCCAAGCGCGGAGGTCGCCGCCATGACCATCGCCATGGCTGCGAAGCCCGCAATCCGGATCACGAATCGGGCCGCAATTGAACGAGCTCCAAATCACCCACCAACCAAATCCCCCCGGTGATCAGCCCGGCGATCACGGTGGCGGCGGCAACCTTGCGCCACATCATCGCCTTCACCGGGGCGCCGGCGTCGTGGCCCACCTCGGGATTTTCGTTGCGCTCCACGCCAAAGGGCAGGGTTGCCAACAAGGCAATGAACCAGGCCACGAAATAAATCCCGGTTAGAATAATCCAATTCATTGAACCTTCTCCGCGTTTCTAGAACGCCTAGGGCCCGCGCTCAGGAACCCGCCTGGGCATCGGTACGATAAGATATGGTTTGGGTCTCCGCCAATCGAATGATTTCAACCTCGATCCCGGGCGCTGGCTTGAACGTCCGCCGCGCCTCCGCCCGCAAGACCTTGCGCGCCATGTCCTCGACTTCGTCGTCGTCCCGGCGCCGGGCCCGGGGCATGAACTCTAAACCTCGTCGCAGCGCGTCTTCGGCTTCACCCTGATCTTCTAAATCGTTCGCGCCCACACCGCGCAACATGACCCGCACCGGCGCCGCCACTCCGCCATCGGCGTCAAGAACGATGATCGCCACGATCATGCCGTTGAAGCTCAACTTGCGCCGGGCGCGGATGCTGTCGGAATCGATCGCCACAGGCGTCGTGCCCATCACCGCCAACCGGCCTGTGGGCACATGGTCGACCACCTCGGCCGCCCCCGGGGCCAACCGAACGACGGCGCCATTTTCGATGACCAGGGTCTGTTCAACCCCCGCCCTGATAGCCAGGGCCGCATGGCGGGCAAGATTGCGCGCTTCGCCGTGCACCGGCACCGCGATGGTGGGCCGAAGCCAATCATACATTTGGCGCATTTCTTCGCGCCCAGGGTGTCCGGAGACGTGAACGAAGTCATCCTTTTCGGTGATGACCTCAGCCCCCGCGTACACCAGCCGGTTCACCACCGCGCCGACGCTGACTTCGTTGCCGGGGATGATTTTCGACGAAAAGATCACCGTATCTCCAGAGCCAAGGGCGATGCGTTTGTGTTGGCCACTGGAGATCCGCGACATGGCCCCCCGGGTTTCCCCCTGGCAACCGGTCACGAGAAATAACGTATTCTCCGCCGGTAAGAACTCCGCTTCACCGTCATCCAGGAGCGCCGGCAAATCACCGAGGTAGCCGTTTTCTTTGGCCAGCTCGATCGTCCGCCACAAGGACCGCCCCACCACCACCACCTCGCGGCCGCTTTCCCTGGCCGCCTGGGCGATGGATTGAATGCGCGGCGCGTTGGAGGCAAAAGTCGTCACCGCCACCCGGCCGGTTTTCCTGGCGATAATCTCGGCAAGGCTGCGGGCCAACGCGCCCTCGGATCCCGAATGACCCGGAACGAAGACGTTGGTGGAATCACCGATCAGGGCCAGCACACCGGCGTCGCCCAGTTCGCGAAATCTTGCTTCATCCGTATGGGCGCCAATCAATGGCTCCGGATCAATTTTCCAATCCCCCGAGTGCACGATCAAACCCGCCGGCGTACGGATGGCCAGCGAATGAGCCTCCAAAATCGAATGGGCCACCCGCACATAACTGATTTCGAACGGGCCGAGGGTGATCGAGCCACCGGTAGGCACAATGGTCACGGGCACCTTGTCGCTCAGCCCCACCTCGCCGAGCTTGCGCCCGAGTTGGCTTGCGGTGAACGGGGTAGCAAAGACGGGGCATTCCAGGCGCGGCCACACAAACGGCACGCCGCCCAAATGATCTTCGTGGCCGTGGGTCAGCACCAACCCCAACAGCCTCTCTCGTTGCGCGGCTATGAAGCTGACGTCCGGCACCAACAGGTCGACGCCGGGAACGGTTTCGTCGGCAAAGGCCATGCCGCAGTCGACCATGATCCACTGGCCGTCATATCCATACAGGGCCAAATTCTTGCCGAATTCCCCGACCCCGCCCAGAGGCACGAAAATCAGTTCGCCATTGGTTTTTGCAGGAGGCATAGGTGACTACTCTAACCGTTCGACCGCTGCTGATTGCGCCGGAAAATCTCGGCCAGCCCGCGCAGGGTCAAATCCGCATCCACGGATTGGATTGCCTCTGTACCGCCAGCGAAAAGCGCCGCCAACCCACCCGTAGCGAGCACGGTTTCGATCGTCTCTCCGCCGGCCTCGAACTCCTCCGTGACCCGGGCGACCAAGCCTTCGATCATACCGACATATCCCCAATAAATTCCCGATTGCATCGCGCCAACAGTATCCCTGCCGATGACCGCGCCGGGGTTTTTAACAGCGACCCTGGGTAACTTAGCAGCCGCCTGGTGCAGAGCTTCCAGGCTTAGGCCCACACCCGGGGCAATCACACCGCCGCGATAATTGCCATCGCCATCGACCACATCAAACGTGGTCGCTGTACCGAAATCGACAATCACCAGGGCTCCCCGATGCCCAATGTGGGCGGCCACCGCGTTGACCAACCTGTCAGCGCCCACTTCGCCGGGGCTGTCCACCAAGATCTTGAGCCCCAGCTCCAAGCCGTCATCTCCGACGACCATCGGGTCGTTGCCAATGACCGTCCCGCAGGCCGCCCGCATCGGCGCCGTTGTCAGGGGTACCACTGACGCAATGATGGCGCCGTCGATTTTATCAGCGGCAACCCCAGAGGCCGCCAACCAGCCGGAAAAAATCGTGGCGTAATCATTCGCCGGCCTGTTGGGTTCAGTTTCTGCCCGCCACTGGCCCTGAATTTTGCCTTGGTCGAAAACACCGGCGACCAAATTGGTGTTGCCAGAATCGATTGCCAGCAGCACAGGTCAACCTTGGCCCGACGGTCCGATCAAGAAGACATCGGCGGCGCCGATCGCGCGGGCGCCGTTCTTGGTGGAAACGATCAGGACTCCTAGATCGTCAATCGTACTAAACGTTCCCGACACGGTGTCGTCACCGGTTCGAATTTTGATTTCCCCACCAATCCCCACCGCACGGCTGATCCATTCTGTTCTGACCGGATCAAACCCTTGAGCCTGCCAAACCCCGATCCATCGCGCCAGCCCGGCCGCCGCCGCCCTCAATACCTCCGGGGTCGACACTTCGGCACCTTCTTTGGTTAAAGATGTCGCTGGCAGCCCCCCGGAGATTTCCGGATGGGTGGCGACATTCACGCCCATGCCGACGACCAGGGATCGCCGCCGGGGTTCTCCCGAAACATTTCCTTCCAGCAAAATTCCGGCGATCTTGCGGCCGCCAACCAGCAGATCGTTCGGCCATTTAATCGCAACATCGACCTGGGGCGCGACTTCGGCAATGCAGTCCGCCAACGCCAACGCCGCGACAAAAGCCATCTGCCCGGTCTTGGCCGGTGGTTGGTCAGGATACAAAAGCGTCGAGCAATACAGGTTACCGGGAGGCGATGCCCAACTTCTGCCGCGGCGGCCGCGGCCATGGGTTTGTTCGTCCGCCCACACCAGTGTGTTGGCCGGGGCACCCGCATGGGCCAGCCGTAGAGCCTCGGCGTTGGTGGAATCGACGACGCCTAGTTTGATCAGATTGAACCCGTCGGGCAGACCCGCACCCGACCCAGGATTTGCGGTGGTCATTGAAAGAGGGCGTTCGCCGCCAGTTCGGCCTCCGCCACGAACGGCGCCGGAAACAGGAAAAACAGCAAGGTAAAAACTGCTGCCACCGCAACGATCACCCCGATTTCCCGTGCCGGGGCCGAGAACTTTTCGACCGGCTCATCGAAGTACATGAGCTTAATGACGCGCAGGTAATAGAAAGATCCAACCACTGCCGACAAAACGCCGATCACCGCCAAGGTGTACAACCCCGCGTCCAACGCCGCCAACAAGACGTAAAATTTGGCGAAGAACCCGGCCAATGGTGGAATGCCCGCCAGTGAGAACATAAAAATGGCCATGGCCGCCGCCATCATCGGCTGGTGTTTCGCCATGCCGGCCAAATCGTCGATGCTTTCCACCAAGCCGTCTGACCCCCGGCGCATGTTCAAGATGACCGCCCACGCGCCGATATTCATGGCCAGGTACAGGGTCAGATAAAGTATCAGCCCCTGGATGCCCCCGTGTGTTGCCGCCGCCAGCCCCATCAACGCGAAGCCCACATGGCCGATGGACGAATACGCCATCATCCGTTTGATGTTGCGTTGGCCAATGGCGGCGAACGCCCCCAACACCATGGAGGCCGCCGACAGCACGATAATGATCTGGCTCCAATCGCCGGCCAATCCGCCGAACGGCCCCATCATCACCCGCACCAGTAATGCGAACGCGGCAATCTTTGGCGCAACCGAGAAGAAGGCGGTGATCGGTGTCGGGGCGCCTTCGTAAACGTCAGGGGTCCACATGTGAAATGGCACCGCGGCAACCTTAAAGGCCAATCCGGCAGCCAAAAACGCCAGCCCGAACAGAACCCCCATCGGCGTCCCGTCCTCGTGGCCCGCGATGTTGGCGGCAATGGCTTCAAAATTCGTCGAGCCGGTAAAGCCGTAAACCAGCGACGCGCCGTACAGCAAGATGCCTGACGCCAGCGCACCGAGGACAAAATACTTCAGGCCGGCTTCGTTGGATCTCTCTGAATCTCGGCGGAAGGCCGCCAGCACATACAGAGACAAACTTTGCAGTTCCAAGCCCACGTACAGCGAAATCAAATCCGCCGCGGCCACCATCATCATCATGCCCAACGTGGCGAGCAAAATCAGGATGGGATATTCGAACCGCTCCATTCCGTGATCGCGGATAAACCCGAGCGAGAGGATGATGGTCAATGCCGATCCCAGAAGAATCAAGATCTTCATGAACACACCGAAGCCGTCGGCGATGAACATGCCGGCAAAAGTCTGAACACCGTCAGAGGGCCCAGCCATCACGAACGCCGCCGCGGCCACCATTGCCAATACAGCCAACCACGACACGGTTCGCGTCGAGCCATCGCCGCGAAACGCCCCGAACAGCAGTAACGCCAACGCCGACGCCGCCAGCAATAGCTCCGGGATCGCCGGTACCAGGTTGGGGACCTCTGCGACGGATTCCATTGCTAGCGCGCCGCCATCATGGTCTTGGCCTCGGTCAAGGCCAGCGCCAATTGATGCTGATCCAACAGGTTGGCAACAGAGACGCTGAACACATCCAACAACGGCTGGGGCCAAACTCCGAACACCAGCACGAGAATGACAAGAGGCGCGAACACCGCCTTTTCCCGGCCATTCAAGTCGAACATATAGCGCAGCTCTTCTTTGGTCAGCGCCCCCAAGATCACCCGGCGGTACATCCATAAAGCATAGGCGGCGGACAAAATGATGCCGGTGGTGGCCAGGAAAGCGATGAGCGTGTTGACCTGGAACACTCCGACCAGAACCAGGAACTCGCCGACGAAGCCGCTGGTGCCCGGCAACCCCACATTGGCCAACGTGAACAACAGGAAAACCGCCGCATAGGTGGGCATGCGGTGAACCAGCCCGCCGTATTTATCGATGAGCCGGGTGTGGTGGCGGTCGTAAACCACGCCAACGCACAGAAACAAAGCGGCCGAAACCAGGCCGTGGCTGATCATCACCATCAAGCCGCCTTCGATGCCAACCGTGGTGAAGGTGAAAATACCGATGGTCACGAATCCCATGTGGGCGATAGACGAATACGCCACCAGCTTCTTCATGTCCTCCTGCATCAGCGCCACTAGCGAGGCGTAAATCACCGCCACCGCGCTGAGCCAGAAAATCAGCGGTGTAAAATACGCTGACGCATCAGGCAGGATGGGAATGGAAATTCGCACAAATCCATAAGCGCCGATTTTCAACAACACCGCCGCCAGGATCACCGAGCCCGCCGTCGGCGCCTGAACGTGCGCGTCGGGCAGCCACGTGTGGACCGGCCACATGGGTATCTTCACGGCAAACGCGGAAAAGAACGCGATCCACAGCCAGCGCTGCCAAACCGGATCGAACCCCATCGCCGCTAGCTGGGGAATGTCGGTGGTGCCGGCCTGAAAATACAGCCACAAAATGGCCAGCAACATCAGCACCGAACCAAGAAGTGTGTACAAGAAAAATTTGAACGTGGCGTACACCCGATTGTCGGCGCCCCAAATGCCGATGATCAGGAACATGGGGATCAGGCCGCCTTCGAAGAACAAATAGAACAGGACGAAATCCAGCGCCGAGAAGACCCCGATCATCAGGGTCTCCATGATCAGGAACGCGATCATGTATTCCCGCACCCGGACCTTGATGGATTCCCAACTGGCCAGAACCGCGAGCGGCGTCAGCAACGTGGTCAGCAGAATAAACATCAGTGAAATGCCGTCGATACCCATGTGATAGGTGATGCCTGGGGCGATCCATTCGCGCTGTTCTTCGAACTGGAACGCTGATGTGGAGGAATCGAACCCGATCCACAGCACCAACGACAGCACAAAGGTAATCAGCGATGTCCACAGGGCGACGTTGCGGGCGTTGCGCGCCACCAGCTCATCTTCGCCACGGATGACGAAAATGAACACAGCACCCACGGTGGGCAGGAACGTCAGGATGGTCAGGAGGGGCCAGTCAAACATGGAACTCAGGCGCCCCCGGTGGTGACGATCCACGAGACGATCGCCACCAATCCCAACAGCATGACAAAGGCGTAGTGATAAACGTAGCCGCTTTGCAGACGCGTTGCCCGGCGGGCGAAATCGATCACCCGGGCCGACACGCCGTCGGGGCCGAAGCCGTCAATGATCCGGCCATCGCCAACCTTCCACAACATTGTGCCGAAGCGCTTCATGGGACGCACAAAAATGGTTTCGTACAGCTCGTCGAAGTACCACTTGTTCAGCAGCAGCTGGTAAAGCTCGGCGTTCCAAACCGCCAGCTTGTGCGGCAAGTCCTTGGCCCGCATGTACATCCAATATGCGATGGCGATGCCGATGATGCCGGCAACCGACGGAATTGCTTTGACCCAGAACGGCGAGTGGTGGGCGTTCTCCACGGCATGATGGGCACTCAAAACCAGGATTGATTCGCCCCAGAAATCTTCCGAGCCAAAAAACGAGTCCACCGCCAGGAACCCGGCGAAAATCGCCCCAACCGTCAAAATGATCAGCGGGATGGTCATGGATTTGGGGCTTTCGTGGACGTTGGCCTGGACTTCCTTGCTCGCCCGGGATTCCCCGTGGAAGGTCATGAACAGCAGGCGCCAGGAATAGAACGCGGTGAACACGGCGGCGATGAGCCCGGCGGTGAACGCATAGTTGCCGACCCCGGAATGGGCGCCCCAGGCGGATTCCAAAATCGCGTCTTTGGAATAGAAGCCGGCGAAGAACGGCAAGCCCGCCAAGGCAAGACTGCCGATCCAGAACAACGCGTAGGTCAACGGTATCTTGTTCCACAGGCCGCCCATCTTGCGCATGTCTTGTTCATCGGACATGGCATGGATCACGGACCCCGCCGCCAAGAACAACAGGGCCTTGAAGAAGCCGTGGGTGAACAGATGAAAAATCGACGCCGAATAAGCTGAAACTCCGGCGGCGAAAAACATGTAGCCCAATTGGCTGCACGTGGAATACGCGATCACCCGCTTGATGTCGTTCTGGACCAGGCCGATGGAGGCCGTGACGATGGCGGTGGACGCACCGACCACGGTGACCACCATCAGCGTGAATTCCGCGTATTCGAACAACGGCGACAAGCGCGCCACCATGAACACTCCGGCGGTGACCATGGTCGCGGCATGGATCAGCGCGGACACCGGCGTCGGGCCTTCCATGGCGTCAGGGAGCCAGGTGTGCAAGCCCAGCTGCGCCGATTTGCCCATTGCGCCGATGAACAGCAGCATGGTGATCAACGTCAGTGTATCGAACTCCGCCCCCAGGAAGGACAAGGTCTGACCGGCCACGTCGGGAGCTGCGTCAAAGGCGGTATCGAAGTCGATGGTCCGGAACACAAAGAAAATCGCCATGATGCCCAGGGCGAAGCCAAAGTCCCCCACCCGATTGACCACGAACGCCTTGATCGCGGCGGCGTTGGCGGACGGGCGGTCGTACCAGAACCCGATCAGCAGATAGGAGCAAAGCCCCACACCTTCCCAGCCGAAGAACATCTGCAAGAAGTTGTCGGCGGTCACCAACATCAGCATGGCGAAGGTGAACAGGGATAGGTAGGAGAAGAACCGGGGAATGCCGGGATCGCCACGCATGTAGCCGATGGAATACCAATGGACCAAAGCGGAAACGCCGGTGACCACCAGCAACATCACAGCTGTCAGCTGATCAAACCGCAACGCCCAAGCCGCATCGAAATCGCCTGAACTGATCCAGGTGAACAGATCGACGATCACCGGTTCACCCTGGACGCCGACCTGCCAGAAAATCACGAACGACAGCACCGCGGACAGCGTCACCAATCCCGAGGTGATCAATTGGGCCGGTCTTTCACCCAGCGCCCGGCCGAACAGGCCTGCCAAGGCCGCGCCCACCAGGGGCGCGAAGACGACCGTGATGTACAGCACGGGTCTGGTCTAGCCTTTCATCCGGTTGATTTCTTCCACCGCCACGGTGCCGCGGTTGCGGAAGTAGGTCACCAGAATGGCCAGGCCGATGGCTGCCTCGGCCGCCGCCACGGTCAACACGAACATGGCGAACACTTGGCCGACCAGATCGCCAAGGTGGGCGGAGAACGCGACCAGATTGATGTTCACCGCCAGCAGCATCAATTCTATCGACATCAAAATGATGATGACGTTTTTGCGGTTCAAGAAAATGCCGAAAATACCCATCGTGAACAGGATTGCGGCAACCGTCAGATAATGGCCCAGTGCGATTTCCATCAAATGCCGTCCCCTGTTTTGACTTGTTTGAGCTCCACCGCTTCGGCCCGGGTTCTGGAAACCTGGGCGTAAATGGATTGCTTGCGCACCCCGGTGCGCACCCGGTGGGCTAAGACGATGGCCCCAATCATCGCGACCAAAAGGATCATGCCGGCCGCTTGGAACAGGTAGACGTATTTTGTGTACAGCAACGCGCCCAAGGCCTCGGTATTGGACACCACCGCCACATCGGGAGTCGGCGCCGCCGCCACGGCCACCGTTTCGGGGCTGGTCACCAACACGCCGACCACCAAGATCATTTCGATCAGCAGCAAAATCCCCACCGACGCTCCAATGGGGAGGTACTGCAAGAACCCTTCGCGCAGGCGGACAAAATTGATGTCCAACATCATCACAACGAACAAGAACAACACCGCCACCGCGCCCACATAAACGATGACCAAGATCATCGCCAAGAATTCGGCCCCGGCCAAAACAAACAGCCCGGCGGAATTAAAGAACGTCAGGATCAGGAATAGGACCGAATGCACGGGGTTGCGGGCGGCGATTACCATGAATCCCGAGCCCACCACGAAGGCGGCAAAAACGTAAAAGGCTATGGTCTGAAGGATCATCTAATCAACGCGGCCCGCTATCTGTATTTGGCGTCCGCTTCCAGGTTGGCGGCGATCTCCGCCTCCCATCTGTCGCCGTTCGCAAGCAATTTTTCTTTGTTGTAGTAGAGCTCTTCACGGGTTTCCGTCGCGAACTCGAAATTGGGCCCCTCAACAATGGCATCCACCGGGCAGGCCTCTTCGCACAGGCCGCAGTAAATGCATTTGGTCATGTCGATGTCATAGCGGGTCGCGCGGCGGCTGCCGTCTTCGCGCGGCTCGGATTCGATGATGATCGCCTGGGCCGGGCACACGGCCTCGCACAACTTGCAGGCGATACAGCGTTCCTCACCGTTGGGGTACCGCCGCAACGCATGTTCGCCGCGAAATCTTGGACTGAGCGGGCCCTTTTCAAACGGGTAGTTGATGGTCTGGCGCTTGCGGAACATGTAGCGGAAGGTCATGGACATGCCGCCCAGCAGCTCCAGCAGGAACGCCGATTTGATCGCTTTGGTGATGACACCCATTGGTCTAACCCTCAGCCTTTAAGGAACCAGGTCGAACGCGATCAGCGCGCCGCCTGTAAGAACCACCCAGAACATCGACAACGGCAAAAACACTTTCCAACCCAGGTGCATCAGCTGGTCATAGCGATAACGCGGAAAGGTGGCCCGGATCCATACGAACACAAACAGCATCACAACGATCTTGGCCAAGAACCAAATCGGTCCGGGGATCCATGTGAACGGCACGATATCGAAAGG